>CAYNYE010000113.1:0-3468 GCA_964401345.1 uncultured Candidatus Planktophila sp. | reverse complement strand
GTTGACTTACCAGCGCCATTTTCACCAACTAGTGCGTGCACAGTTCCAGTTTCAACCTTGATCGAAACATCTCTGTTCGCAATTACGCCTGGGAAGCGCTTTGTAATGTGTCGCAGTTCTACCGCTACTGACACTTTAAGTCTCCTTTGACTAACACGGCGGGAAAAACATTTGGCCCAACAAGGAGATCTAACTCCATTGTTGGGCCAAATGCCACTTACTTATACGAGTTTTTGGCTAAATCAATTCCTCAAAGCTTTATGGCTTTGTTGGAACCTTGATCTTTCCTGACTTGATTGCAGCTGCAGCCTTGTTGATCTGAGCCTTGTACTTGTTGATGTATCCACCTGAGTAAGAAACGCCAACACCATCAAGTGAGAGGTTGTATACGCGACCGTAGATACCTGACTCATCAAGAACGTCGTTAACTGATGAACCTGCAACAGCTGTTGCGATTACATCGTAAACAGCGCGGTCAACACGCTTGATCATTGATGTGAGCATGTTCTTCTTCTCAGCTGCTGAAGCTGTTAGGTACTGATCAGAGTCAACTCCGATAGTCCAAACCTTCTTGCCAGCCTTTGCAGCATCTGTAGCAGCTGCGAAGTTACCCGCACCTGATCCACCTGCTGCTGAGTAGATAACATCGATACCCTTATCGATCATTCCCTTAGCAATAACCTTTGCCTTAGCTGGGTCATTGAAACCGCCGAAATCAGGTGGCTCTGTAACGTACTTAACGTCAACAGTTACTGACTTCTTTGTTGCCTTAACACCAGCAACGAATCCTGCTTCAAACTTCTGTAGTAGTGGAATACGAACTCCACCGATGTAACCAACCTTGCCTGACTTTGATGCAAGTGCTGCTGCAACGCCAGCTAGGTATGAACCCTGCTCTTCAGCGAATACAAGACCTGCAACGTTAAGTAGATCTACAGATGCATCATCGATGATTCCGAACTGTGTGTTTGGGTAATCTGATGCAACCTTCTTGATTGGTCCTGCGTATAGGAAACCAACAGCGATGATTGGGTTGTATCCAGCCTTTGCTAGCAAGCGGAGCTTGTCTTCGCGCTCTGAATCTGAACCAGTTGTAACTGTTACTTCCTTAGCTGCAACACCAAACTTCTTCTTTGCAAGATCAAGACCTGCTGCTGCTGAATCGTTGAATGACTTGTCGCCACGACCACCGATGTCATAAGCAAGGCCTACTTTTACCTTTGTTGCTGCTGTTGCTGGAGCGACAAAAGCTGTCGCAGCCATAACAGTTGCAGCAACAACTGCTACTAGACGAAATACTTTCTTCAATTTTCCTCCAAGGATTCAAGGGGATCTTCAATAACAGCTTTTTAAAGGCAATTAAGGAAGCTTGTGTAATCGGGAGCCTATTACTTGCGCAGGATTAAACTCAACACGCCAAGGGCGTTTTTGATGACAGGGGTGTAACGTTTTGGAAAACTCTC
Source organism: uncultured Candidatus Planktophila sp. (assembly GCA_964401345.1). Lineage (GTDB taxonomy): Bacteria > Actinomycetota > Actinomycetes > Nanopelagicales > Nanopelagicaceae > Planktophila. The sequence continues at coordinate 2,005 of CAYNYE010000113.1, read as the reverse complement.
AACCAGTAGTTGAGGAAAGCGGGTTGGTTACTTCACCAACCCCAGGTTCTTATAGGTATCTGAGAGGGTCGAGCTAGCCACTGTCCGGGCCTTTTGGGCTCCTTCATGAAGTAGTTCAATCAGATGAGCCTCATCCTCCAACAGCTCTAAAGCCTTTGCACGGATTGGGCGCAGGTATTCGACAACAACCTCAGCCACGGCACCCTTGAAATCACCATATCCCTTGCCGTCAAACTCATTTTCAAGCTCTGGAATTGAGCGGCCTGACAATGATGAATGGATCATCAACAAATTACTAATGCCTGGCTTTTCTTTTTCATCAAACTTAACTTCGCGACCAGCATCTGTTGCTGCGCTCTTAATCTTTTTTGTATTTGCCTCAGGTGTATCCATAATTTCAAGAACTCCTGCGACAGATCCAGAAGATTTACTCATCTTCGCAGTTGGCTCTTGAAGATCATAAATCTTTGCGCCCGCTTTCAGAATGTAACCTTCAGGCAATCTAAAGGTTTCGCCAAATCGAGAGTTAAAGCGAGTAGCCAAATCACGTGTTAATTCGATGTGTTGACGTTGATCTTCTCCCACCGGAACAAAATGTGCCTGATACAAAAGAATATCTGCCGCTTGCAACATTGGATATGTAAACAAACCAACGCGAGCGCTATCAGCCCCACCCTTTGCTGATTTGTCCTTGAACTGAGTCATGCGGCTTGCTTCCCCAAAACCTGCAAGGCATTCCATGATCCAACCCAATTGATTGTGTTCAGCAACATGTGATTGAACAAAGAGAGTTGATTTCTCTGGAGAGATACCAAGTGCAATTAATTGTGCAGCTGATGCCAAGGTACGCTTTCTGAAAAGCGCAGGCTCGATCTCACCAGTTAACGCATGCAAATCAACGATGCAGTAAAAAGCATCATTTCCATCTTGCAGTTCTACCCATTGCTTAAGCGCACCCAAGTAATTGCCTAGGTGGAAGGAGTCGCTAGTTGGCTGAATGCCTGAAAGAACTCGCTTCTGTGTCATGGGCGTAATTCTTTCACACAGATGCTGTTCGCGAGATCAATAACTGCCCCGCGCGCTTGCCTTCCATGGTTAATACAGTGATTCGAAGGCCATTAACGTTGACGACATCATTGACCTGCGGAATTCGGCCCAAGAAGTGCATCACAAATCCGCTAGCGGTTTCATATGGACCTTCGGGGATGTCTAGCTTGGTCTCTTCAATTAAATCTTCAATGGAAATTAAGCCATCGACCTCGAAGTCACCAGTTCGCTCTTCTAGCGAGACCTCAGAATCATCCTCATCGTATTCATCGCGAATATCACCGATAAGTACTTCGACTAGATCTTCGAGGGTCACAATTCCATCGGTTCCACCGTACTCATCAAGGACGATTGCAAGGTGCTGACCTTGGGTGCGCATCTCAGAAAGTGCAGGCAAAACGCCTTTTGTTCCAGGTAAATACATGATGTTACGAACAAGCTCCACAATCTTGGTGCTCTTGTTTGCAAGAGATGTATCCAACAAATCACGGACGTGAATAAAGCCCACAACCTCATCTGAAGAGCCACGAACAACTGGGTAGCGCGAATGCGCCTTATCGACGGCAAGTTCAATCGCCTTGCCAACGGTCAATGATGCATCCATGAAATCAACTTCGGTGCGTGGAACCATAACCTCATGAACTTGGCGTTCAGAAGCGTTAAAGACTTCTTCAACGATGTCGCGCTCTTCTTCAGTTAAAGCGGCGTGACCGGTAACAAGGTCTAATAGCTCTTCTTCAGACATCTGCGAGCGCTGCTCCTTAGGATCAACACCAAAGGCACGCACGACAAAGTCGGTAGATTTCGACAACAGCCAAATAATTGGTCGGAAGATATTTGCAACCACATCGATGATTCCGGCGGTCGTCATTGCAATCTCTTCAGCTCTAAAGAGAGCTACACGCTTTGGAACTAACTCACCAAAGACCAACGAAAAGTAAGCGATCACTAATGTGAC
>CAYNYE010000112.1:0-3484 GCA_964401345.1 uncultured Candidatus Planktophila sp. | reverse complement strand
CGAACACCTTAAGCGCACCGACAACACCGGTTGCCAATACAACGATGAAGGTTCCTTTGACCATTGGGAAGGTGATGTTGCGGAATAAACGCCAGCCATGCGCACCATCAAGTGCTGAAGCTTCGACGATATCTGAAGGCACGCCCTTGATCGCTGCTGACAGAATCACCATTCCGAAGCCCATTTGGGTCCAGACGTAGATGACCATCAATAAGAATGTATTGAGCGGCTTTGAGAGCATCCAGTCACTTGGGGTTAATCCGAAGAATTGAACAACTGCGCTGAGTAAACCGATTTGAACATCGCCAGGCTCGTTATATTCATAAACAAACTTGAAAATAATTGATGCGCCTACAAATGAGATAGCCATAGGCATAAATAGCAGGGCTTTTGGGATTGATTCATGCTTGATGCGGTCCAACATAATCGCAAGCAAGAGACCCAGAGCCGCTGTAAATAGTGGCACAACCAAGATCCACAAGATTGTGTTCACCATGATGATCTTTACATTCGGATCTTCAAGCATCCATTGGTAGTTAGCCAGACCAATAAAGGATGTTGATTCTGGATTCATAAAACTAAACAAGATTGTTCGAACACCAGGAATTACAAGTCCTGCAAGAAGCAAAATTAGCGCTGGTCCTAAAAAGATTGTTAAAGCGATAGGACGAGCTTTTTTGCCATTTGCACGGCCGGCAATTGCAAAGATCAAACCGAGAACAATAAAGAATGCTGCAATGACTGTAAGAACCGAGGTGAACTTAGGAAGATTTTGTGACAGGAACTCTGACATTTTCTATTTCACCTTTCTCTCTACTGTTTCAGGTTTGGATTGTAAGTGCGGAGGAGGCCACCCGTAAAGGTGACCTCCTCCGTATTACTTTTTTGTGCTTATTAGTTCTTAGGCCATGAAGCGTCGATTGCCTTTGTTACATCAGCAATTGACTTACCTTCACCGAACCATGCTGTGAACTCACGCCACATTGAACCTGCACCGACAGCTGCTGGCATCAAGTCAGAAGCGTCGAATCCAAATGTTGACTTTGGATTTGCTAGGTATGTTGCAGCAAGCTTGTCTACAGCGTTCTTGTATGCAGCTAGAGGAACACCGCTGTTCGCAGAGATCCAGTTATCAAGCTGTACACGTGATGTAGCAAATGTTGCTGATGATAGGTAAGCCTGTACTGCCTGTACTTCTGGACGTGATGAGAAAGCTGCTGTGAACTCTCCACCACCAACAACAGGAACAGTTACCTTTGAGTTTGTAGCTGGTAGGTAGAACGCAAATGCATCACCTGTTGGTGAGATTGTTGCGCCTGATTCAGCAATGATATTTCCGTAGAAAGAAGCCTGCTGAAGCATCATGCAACCCTTACCGCCAGGAATATCCTTACCTGCATCCTGGAATGTTGTTGTTGCAATTCCCTTAACGTTTCCAACCCACTTAGGATTCTGCATCCATGATGCAACCTTCTGCATTGATGAAACGATGCGTGGATCAGAGAACTTGATTGTGTGGTTTACCCAGCCGTTGTAAACAGCTGAACCGTGATCGCGTAGAACGATCTGCTCTACCCAGTCAGTTGCTGGCCAACCTGTTGCTCCACCAGAACCTAGACCACCGCAGAATGCAATCTTTCCATCTGCTGCCATCTTGTCTGCTAGTGCTGTCATCTGCTCCCATGTTGTAGGAACTGTGTAACCAGCTGCCTTAAATTGCTTTGGTGAGTACCAAACAAGTGACTTCATGTTTGATCCGAATGGAGCTGCGTAGAACTTACCCTTTACTGTTCCGTACGCCTTCCATGACTTAGACCAGAACTTGTCAACGTTTGCTACAACAGCCTTTGGAGCTGGCTTAACTTTGCCTGTCTCAACTAGCTTTGCTAGAAGACCTGGCTGTGGGATGAACGCTAGATCTGGAGCGTTGTTACCCTTAACACGAACAGGTAGCAAAGCTTCGAACTGGTTTGATCCTTCGATCTTGATCTTTACACCTGTGCATGTTGTGAAATCTTTCCATGCAGTCTGAAGTGTTGTTAGTTCTGGTTCAAGAATTGAAGTGAAGATTGTTACTGTCTTGCCCTTTAGTCCCTTGTAACCTGTAAATGGATCACAGTTAACTGCAGCTGATGCTGAAGTTGTTGTAACCATTGACGCTACGAGAGAAAGAGCAGCTGCAGCAGTTACTGCAAGCAAACCTTTTCTTTTCATTTTTATCCTTAAGGGGTCAGCGGTCCGAGTTCCATATGAAACCCGCGTCCCGTGGTGGGGTAATTCTCGTGCGAGCGCTTCGCAGGAGCAAGGTCGCAGCCCGTGTAAATGTATGTATAAGTACAACGATTTGGTAACTAGGGCTGGCCCCATGCGTGGGATAGCCTGACCGCATGAACCTGCTGGATCCCACTTCAGTTGTCTCGACCTTGGGCTTGGTCGGAGTCCTCGGCATCATCTTTATGGAGACTGGACTGTTAATTGGTTTGGTCTTTCCGGGCGGCGAGGTTGTCTTCTTGGCGGGTATTGCCGCATCCGGATCTGGAGCTGTTGCTCTAGGAGATGCCAAGTTGTCTACCCCGTTGTTGTTTTCATTAGCACCGATTGCAGCGATTGTTGGTGGCGAGGTTGGTTACTGGTTTGGCAAAAAGTATGGCCGACCATTTTTTGATCGACCAGAAAGTCGTTTCTTTAATCAGAAGATGGTTCATAAGGTTGAAAAGTATTTAGCAACATATGGACCGCGTAAGGCTTTGGTTTTTGGTCGCTTTATTCCATTTGCACGAACTCTCATTAATCCAACATGTGGCATTGCTAATTTAGATCGCAAAACATTTTCAACCTGGAATGCAATTGGCGCGGTTATTTGGACGCAGGTTGCCATGGGAATTGGTTACTTCTTAGGTGATGTATTTAAGGAAAATGGCAATTACTTTATTGTTGGAATTGTCGCAGTAATTGTCGCTGGTACATCTATTCCACTGTTACGTGAAATATTTAAAGAGTGGCAGTCGAAGCGTTACAGACCTAAATCAGATAGTTGATAAGCGGCGCGGTATTCATACCCTGCCTCTTTGATCTTAGGTTCTGCGCCGCGTTCAACAATTACAGCAACTCCCACAACGATTGCACCAGCTTCAACTAGAGCTTCTACTGCAGTAAGTACTGAACCACCTGTTGTTGATGTGTCTTCAACTGCGAGAACGCGCTTGCCCTTTACATCTGGACCTTCGATGCGACGTTGTAGGCCGTGTGCTTTTTCAGCTTTGCGAACTACAAATGAATCAATCTTCTTTCCTTGTGCTGCAGCCACATGCATCATCGCGGTTGCGACTGGGTCGGCACCAAGGGTTAATCCGCCGACTGCTTCGTAATCAAGATCTGCGGTCAGATCCAGCATTACTTGGCCAACAAGTGGTGCAGCTACTGAATCCAGAGTCACGCGACGTAGATCTACGTAGTAATCAGCCTCTTTACCGCTGGAAAGAAT
>CAYNYE010000111.1:0-3488 GCA_964401345.1 uncultured Candidatus Planktophila sp. | reverse complement strand
CCGGTGTCACCTTTAACTCCTTGAATTCCTTGGGGACCAGTTGCACCAACCGCACCTGTTGCACCGGTGTCACCTTTCGCACCAACCGCACCCGTAGCTCCCATTGCACCGGTTAAACCGGTTAAACCTTGAATGCCTTGTGGTCCAGTTGCACCTGTTGCACCCTTATCTCCAGTTGCTCCTTTATCTCCCTTGTCACCTTTAGGACCTGTTTGTCCCATTGCACCAGTTTCACCAACAATATTTGAAACAACAGGAACTTCATTTGCGCGAAGTGAAGTCGTAACTTTCCAAACACCTTTTGTTTTCGGTCCATACAGATTTAGATTTTTAGTATCAATATAGAAATCTCCATTGATTCCAAGTGTCTTTGCGGGAGCACCCGCACCGCTAAGGATGGTGTTAACAACTGTTGTTGGAGTTGGGCCAGCTGCCTTGGATGTTGTCTTCTCTGCTGCGATTGCTGACGGAAGCATCGCTACTGAGAATGCGAGAGTTATTGCTACTAAAGATCTAACGCCTTTCATGGTTCACCTAAATTTCTATGTGGGGATTTAAGTGTGAACCTGAGAATAAGCCGAGTGAATCAGGGATACGGAAGCCGTTTTACGCATAGAAGTAAGGGAATCCCCACTCTCAAATATTCATTTCTCTGCCGTGTTACTCAGGTTCAGTGGCTAAAATCCCCAGCATGAACCTGTTTATTACGGGTAGTCGATGACGAGGGGTCAGGACACGAAGTACTAACGAGAGGACATATACATGTCATCAAAGAAGAGAATGGCAGCGGTTGCAATCACTATTGCAGCGCTAACAGGTGGATCAGTTGCAGTTGCTTCAGCACATGATGGAGCTGGCAAGGGTGCAGCTAAGGCAACTGTTCTTGCAGATCTAGTCAAGGCAGGAACAATCACTCAGGCACAGGCTGATGCGATCACAAAGAAGTTTGATGATTTCAAGGCAACGATGGATGCAAACAAGAGCGCTAACAAGGCAGCTCGCGATGCACATCATGCAGAAGTTGAAGCACTCGTTGCTTCAACAATCGGAATTGATGCAGCAACGATCAAGACACGTCTTCAAGCTGGTGAGTCACTTGCAGCAATTGCTGGGACAAAGAAGGCTGCGTTGATCACAGCTCTTGTTGCTCTAGAGACAAAGGAAATTGATGCTCGCGTAACTGCCGGCACATTGACTGCAGCTCAAGCAACAACATTGAAGGCGAACCTGACAGCACATGTAACTGCAAAGGTTGAGTCTGTTGGTGGTCCAAAGGGATTCGGACCTAAGGGTGACAAAGGCCCAAAGGGATTCGGAGATAAGGGTGGCAAGGGCAAGGGTCCACGCCACTAAGTTGTAAATAATTAAGAGGAAAACCCGCCACGTGAGCAATCACTTGGCGGGTTTTTCTTTGCCCATGGCAAGATGCGCACATGCGCATTCATATTGGTAGTGATCATGCTGGTTTGGAATTAAAGGCCGCTCTTGTTGAGTATCTGCAAAGCAAAGGTCACGATGTAAATGACCATGGTCCACACGAGTATGACGCCGTGGATGACTATCCAGATTTTTGTATCCCCGCAGCGATCGCAACTGTTGCAGATCCAGCCTCATTAGGAATTGTTTTAGGTGGTTCTGGAAATGGCGAGCAGATCGCTGCAAATAAGGTCAAGGGAGTTCGTGCTGTTCTGGCATGGAACGTAGAGACTGCAAAGCTTGGTCGTGATCACAACAATGCAAATGTTGTTGGAATCGGTGGACGTATGCACTCAATTGAAGAGTGCAAAGCGATTATTGATGCATTTATTGAGACACCTTTTTCAAATGATGAACGCCATATTCGCCGAATTAACAAAATTGCGAAGTATGAAAATGAAGGTTCGCTCTAAACCTTTAAGTACATCATGTCGTTGACTGCGTGATCTTTGTCGATGCCCTGACCTTCAAAACGTGTTACTGGTCGCCACTCAGGTTTATCAATGACTCCCCCAGTAAACAAAGTTGATCCCGCAAATACTTCTTGGATGTTAACTGCGTAAGGAACCCAGTCGGTTGCGATGTGGATGAACCCACCCTTTTTGATCTTTGGATGGATCAAGGATAGAAAACCTTCGTTCACGATTCGGCGCTTATTGTGTTTTTTCTTGGGCCATGGATCTGGAAAGAAAAGATGAATTCCATCAAGTGATTCGTCGGCGATCATGTGTTGCAAAACCACATGAACATCCTCTTCAATAACTTTAAGGTTTGTTAATTCATTTTCAACAATTCGAGCTAAGAGCTTTCCGATTCCGGGTGGGTGAACATCAACTGCGATGTAGCCATTGTTGGGGTGATTTTTCGCAATGATTGCGGTGGCCTCCCCCATGCCAAAGCCGATTTCCATGATGACCTTGTCGCTCTTCGGAAAGATCGCTGGGATGTTTATTTTTTCCTGTTTGAACTCAATTCCGTGCACCTTTTGAAGGGCATCCTTCGCCGCTCTTTGAGCATCTGTAATTCGGGAGCCCCGGATGCTGTAGCTGCGTACCGATGGGCGTTCCATGGGGCAACTGTGTCATGGTTGGATAAGAACCTACAAAATCACCGAAGGAGCAACAAGTGCCAGGTCTTAATTTGAGCCGTGCCGAAGCAAAAGAGCGTGCGGACCATCTATATGTAAATAGTTATGTAGTGACCCTTGATGTGACAAAGGGCGAAGAAACCTTTTACTCAAAGTCCGAGGTCTCATTCACTTGTAACAAGCCTGGCTACGCAACCTTTATAGATGCTGTTGGTCGCTCAGTAATCAGCGCAACCCTCAACGGCGTTGCCGTAGACACAAGCAACTTTGATGGCGAAAGCATTTTCCTCACTAACTTAGCCGCAGACAATCTCTTGGTGATTGAGATTGAAGCTGAATACTCAAAGTCAGGTGAAGGATTGCAGCGTTCAGTTGATCCGTCTGATGGAGAGGTCTACTTGTACTCACAAGGCGAGACCGCACACATCCGCAACATGTTCCCTTGCTTTGATCAACCAGCGCTTAAGGCAACTTTCTCGCTAACTGTTACAACACCAGGTCACTGGGAAGCGGTTTCAAACAATCCTGTTGAGTCAAAGGTTGCGAAGGGCGACCTCGTTGAATGGAAATTCTCAACTACTCCTCGCATTGCAACTTACTTGGATGCATTGATCGCTGGTCCTTACTCATCTGTGCATGATGTGTACAAGGGTCAAAAGGAGATTCCACTTGGAATTTACTGCCGCAAATCAATGATGCAGTACCTAGATCCAGAAGATATCTTCTTGATTACTAAGCAAGGTTTTGAGTACTTTGAAAAGACTTTCGGCTTGGCTTACCCATTTGAAAAGTATGATCAGATTGCAGTTGTTGACTTTAACTTTGGTGCAATGGAAAACGCCGGAGCGGTTACTTTCCGCGAAGATGTTCTTGTATTCCGCAGCCACATGCCAGATAAGGCATACCTGTCACGTGCCAACACAAT
>CAYNYE010000110.1:0-3514 GCA_964401345.1 uncultured Candidatus Planktophila sp. | reverse complement strand
AATTTTCTAGCTCGATTCCAATCAGCAAGCCCGCCCCACGAACTTCTTTCACACCGGGAATTAATGCGAGCTCTTGAATCAAGTGCACTCCCTGCTTTTCTATCTTCTTGAGGATCTTCTTTGCTTCAATAAATTTGATTGCTGACAACGCCGCCGCGGTGGTCACTGGATTTCCGCCAAAAGTTGAACCGTGATCGCCAGGTTCAAACAAATTAGCCGCTGATCCCAGTGCGATCATCGCACCCAAAGGAAGACCGCCACCTAGACCTTTAGCTAAGGTAATTACATCTGGTGTGATCCCTGAGTATTCGTAACCAAACCAATCACCAGTTCGACCCATTCCGGTTTGAACTGCATCGATAACCAGCAATGCACCCTTAGCATCGCACAAAGCGCGAAGCTGCAATAAATAATCTGATGGAGGAACAATTACTCCAGCTTCGCCCATGATTGGTTCAATAATGACCATCGCGGTTTTTCTGGTAACCGCTTTACGCATCGCATCAATATCACCGTAAGGCACATGCTTTACACCTTTAACCAGTGGCAGAAAGGGCTCACGTTTGGATGGTTGACCAGTAAGCGATAGAGCTCCCATTGTGCGGCCATGGAAAGCACCCTGAGCCGCAACAACTTTAGATCTTCCAGTTCTGCGAGAAAGTTTGAGCGCTGCCTCATTAGCTTCTGCGCCGGACTGGCAGAAGAAAACCTTTGCTCCCTTGTCTCCCGTCATTGAGGCTAACTTCTCTGCAAGTTCCACCGCGTTTGGATGGGCATAGAAATTACTGACGTGACTTAATGTTCCAATTTGTTTGGTAACTGCTTTGACAACTGAAGGATGTGCATGACCCAGAATATTTGTTGCGATCCCTCCAAGAAAATCCAAATACTTCTTTCCATCTGCATCGGTTACTACAATTCCAGAGCCCTTAACCAAGGCAATTGATGGTGTCCCGTAGTTGTTTTGGACCGAAGTTTTCCAACGATTAATTAACTTCTTGTTTGTCATGCAACCACCAGCGTTCCGCCTGTACCAGCTAACGCTGATGCAAAGCTATCGGGATCGGTACCATCAATAATTCGAACCGCCTTAGCGCCAAAAGAGAGAGCATCGAGTGCTGCCTGAACTTTTGGTGCCATACCTTCGGCAAAGCCTGCTTTTAAAGTTTCGAGTTCACTTGCGCTGATTTCTTCAATCAGGGAATCCTTATCAGGCCAATTGCGATAGATTCCGGCAACATCGGTCATAACTATCAAAGCTGATGCTTGAAGTGCCGCCGCAATCGCTGCCGCTGCAAAATCAGCATTAACGTTCAGCCCCGTTACTAAATCTGAATCCGAAGATATTGGCGCGACAACTGGAACGATTCCTTGATCAAGAAGTTCCAAGAGTTGTGAAGGATTTACAGATTGAACATCGCCCACAAAACCAAGCTCTGCAGGGGTTCCATCGATTAACTTAGTGCGACGTGTTGCAATGACAGTTGGCAAAGTTCGCGCAGATACCGCGCGGGCTTTGATTCCGGATTTACTGAGTGTGGCGGCGACTTCTACCCCAACTTGGTTGACTAAAACATCCTCAACTACATCGAAGATCTCTTGAGTTGTAACTCTAAAGCCGCCAATCCAATCACTGGTGATCTGGCGTTCCTTCAAAGCTGCATCTATTTGTGGCCCTCCACCATGTACAACTACAACCTTTTCGCCCATAGCCAGAGCAGCGGTGATGGCCTTAGAAAAGTTACCGTTTTCATCCTTCATGGCATGCCCGCCAAATTTAACAACGATCATGTTGAATACGCCGAATTCTCATGAACATAATCGTGGGTAAGGTCATTAGTCATGATCGTTGCCGTAGATGTGCCGACCTTGAGGTCGATCTCTATCTCCACTAAGCGAGCATCAAAGTTGACCGCTGTCTTATCGCCATCTGGAGCACTATTAGTACAAACCTGAATCCCGTTGAGCTTCACATCTATCGATAATGGATCCATATGAGCATCTGCTGTTCCAACAGCAGCAAGTACTCGACCCCAGTTTGGATCTCCCCCGAAAATCGCCGCCTTGAGCAGATTGTTACGAGCACATGCTCGCCCTACTTCGACCGCATCACTTTCGGACGCAGCATTGAGCACCTTAATTGCAACCGTCTTTGTAGAACCTTCGGCATCTGCGATTAATTGCCCGGAAAGTGATCCACATACCTGCATCAAGATGTCTTCCAGATCGTTGTCAGAAAATTCTATACCGCTTGCACCCGATGACATAAAAAGAACTGTGTCATTAGTAGATGTGCAACCATCAGAATCAATGCGGTTGTATGTTCGATCGGTAACGCGCTTGAATATCTCTTGAACATTGTGTGACACCACAGCATCTGTCATAACAACAGACAACATCGTTGCCAAAGCTGGGGCCAACATTCCTGCACCTTTCGCGATGCCTGCGAACTCCGCACCGTTAACGGATGCAGTTGCGATCTTGGGAACAGAATCTGTTGTCATGATGGCCTGTGCGCTACTTAGCAAATTATCCTGGCTTAGCAGTGGTGCTATTGCATCCAACCCCGTAATTATTTTCGGCATTGGCAAGAGTTCACCGATCAATCCAGTTGAACACACGATTACCTCGGCAGATGAAATATTGAGAAGCTGCGCAACATGCTCTGCCGTCTTATGAGTATCTGCAAATCCTTGCGGACCGGTGCAGGCATTCGCGCCACCGCTATTGAGCACAGCCGCACGGACCAATCCCCCCTTTGCCACTTGCCGAGACCAGATAACTGGAGCTGCAACAACTTGATTGGTTGTAAAAACGGCGGCCGCAGTGAACTGCGGGCCTTGGTTTTCAATTATTGTCAGATCTAATGCGCCAGAGCTCTTTAACCCAGCGGCAACTGATGCAGATCTAAAGCCTTGAGGAAATTTCATGCGCCGATACCGTCAAGTGCCAAACCCGTAATTTCAGAGTAACCACAGATGAGATTGGCATTTTGAATCGCTTGCCCAGCAGCGCCCTTACCGAGATTATCAATGGCAACGGACACGACAAGACGGTTGCTGTGTTCATCAACAGCAACCTGCATCTGCACCTTGTTGCTACCTGTAACGGCACTGGTTTTTGGCATTTGCCCCAAAGGTAAGAGATCGATAAAGAAATCGTTCGCGTAGTGCTTTTCGTAAAGTTGGTGAACCTGCTGCGTATTCAAACTTGTGATCAACTTTGCAGTTATCGTTGACAGAATTCCACGTGGCATTGGCGCCAATATCGGCGTAAATGAGATCTTTGCTTCTTTTTGAGCAACCGTCGAAAGAACTTGTTCAACTTCCGGTGTGTGCTGATGTACTCCGCCAAATTTATAGGAGGTCAATGAGCTCATAACTTCGCTACCGATCAAATTAATCTTTGCACTTCTTCCGGCACCAGTCGTACCTGATGCCGCAACCACGACGATATCTGAGCTATCGATAACCGAGATTGCTGGTGCAATTCCTAGCGAAATCGAAGTTGCATA
>CAYNYE010000109.1:0-3515 GCA_964401345.1 uncultured Candidatus Planktophila sp. | reverse complement strand
AAGCCACTATCTATCAGATCTATCCACGGTCTTTTTTTGATAGCAATGGCGATGGCGAGGGTGATCTTCAAGGAATTACCTCAAAGCTACAGTATGTCCAGGAGCTAGGCGTCGATGCTATTTGGTTAAGCCCCTTCTATACATCACCCAATAAAGATGGTGGATATGACGTCGCTGATCCACGAGATGTGGATCCACGTTTTGGAAACCTTGCAGATGCGAAAAACCTGATTGAAGTTGCACATTCACTAGGTCTAAGAGTTTTGGTGGATATCGTTCCAAATCATTTTTCAGATCAACACATCTGGTTTCAACAAGCCCTTAAGGCAGGTCGTGGCTCAGCTGAGCGAGCTCGCTTCCACTTCCATGATCCTAAAGCGGATGGAACTCCCCCAAATAATTGGATTTCACTTTTCGGTGGTCCATCGTGGACACAGGTAGACGACGGTCAGTTCTACCTTCACCTTTTTGATTCATCACAACCCGATCTCAATTGGGATAACCCCGAAGTCGCCGCTGATTTTGAAAAAACAATTCGATTCTGGTTGGACCTTGGAGTTGATGGCTTCCGAATCGATGTCGCCCATGGTTTAGTAAAAGAGGATCTATTAGTTGATCATCCCGATCCTCAGGGATTGAGTGATGCGCTTCGCCTTGACATGCCAATGGATCATGAAAAGCGTTATGCCTTGCTTCCCACGGTTCCTTACTTTGATCGTCAAGGTGTTCATGAAATCTACCGTCAATGGAGAAAGTTATTTGATTCTTATACCGACCGTGAAGTCATGGCGGTAGCGGAGGCTTGGGTACATCCGCCAATTAATTCAACAAGGTATGTGCGCAGTGATGAGCTCCACCAGATTTTCAACTTTGACTTACTCGATGCGCCATTTGATGCACCATATTTATACGATGTCATTGATCGCTCGATTAAGTTAATGGACTCTGTTGGATCTATGGCATCTTGGGCGCTTAGCAACCATGACTCCCCACGAGTGGCTTCACGTATTGGAGAATTGAAGGCACGTGCATTAGCGCTCTTTGTTTTGGCGCTTCCTGGCTCGGCCTATGTTTTTGCTGGTCAAGAGCTTGGACTTCCAGATGGAGTAATTCCAGATAGCGCACGACAAGACCCAATTTATTTCAGAACACATGGTGCGCAAAAGGGTCGTGACGGTGCACGAGTTCCACTGCCTTGGAGCGGAGAAAACGCACCTTTTGGCTTTACTAGCGGCAAACCTTGGCTTCCGTTAACCGATGCTTGGAAAGAGCTAACGGTTGAAAAGCAGAGCGCTGACCCAAAGAGCACTTTGAATCTTTATCGCACCGCACTAAAGCTGCGTGCAGATCATTTGATTTCTCAAGGTGCGATCACCTGGCTGGAATCTCCAGAGCATGGCGCAAAGGGATCAAGTTTGCTGGCAGTACGCCGAGGAAATGTTTCCATCTACATGAATCTCTCTGATTCTCCTGTTGAGGTAGAAATCACTGGAAAGCTGCTCATTGTGAGCGCAGGAACTGTCGATGGGCGAGATGGAAAGATGACGATTCCACCCGTTTCAACCATCTGGGTGCATCACTAACTGACACAATACCGCCATGGAATCTACGACTACATGGCTCTTGACCCTTGGCATTCTCTCTCTTGTAATTGTCTTTGACTTAACCCTTGCGATCATTCGTCGCAACAAAGAGACAACTATGACTGAGGCTGGAATCTGGACAGTTATCTATGTAGCCGCAGCAATCGCATTTGGAATCTTGATGCCTAACTGGACAACAGATCCAAATGCACAAAAAGAGTTTTTCGCTGGATGGTTAACTGAGTACGCACTATCAGTGGATAACATCTTCGTTTTCGTAATCATCCTCAGCAGATTGCAGGTTGAAAAGACCAAGCAGCAATTAGTCCTATTGCTCGGAATCATCATCGCCTTGGTTCTTCGTGGAGGTTTCATCGCTGCGGGTAGTGCAATCATTGAAAAGTTCTCGGGTGCTTTCTTTATCTTTGGCGCTTTCCTTATCTTTACCGCTTACCGTTTACTGGTTGAAGATGAAGGCGAAGAGGAATGGAAGGAAGATCGTTTTATTACCTTCCTGCGCTCAAAGGGTGCGACCACTTTTGTGATTGCTTTGGTTTCTCTTGGCTTCACCGACTTGGTATTTGCTTTGGACTCAATCCCAGCAATCTTCGGAATTACGCGCGATCCATACATCGTTGTTTGTGCAAACATCTTTGCATTAATGGGTCTTCGCCAGCTGTACTTCTTATTACAAGGATTGCTGCAGCGCCTGGTGTACCTATCGAAGGGTCTGTCCTTCATCCTGGCTTTCATCGGCTTTAAGATGTTTATCGAAGCTTTCCATGGCGTTGGAATCCACGAGATTGCAGGAATCGAGCTTCCTCATGTTGCTATCGAGGTTAGCTTGTTTGTGATTGTTGCAGCGCTAACTGTGACCGCTGTTGCAAGCCTTACAGCTACTCGTAAAGATGGAAGCGAGATCGTTTAGATCCCTGTTTTCATCTTTCGTAAAGTTTGGCGATCGTAATCCTTTGATTTCTCATGGATCTTCCTGATCTGCAATGCAAAGGCTTTAATCGCTGTATCAAAAGCTGCAAGATCATTGAACTCTGCCGCTTCTGCACGAATCAAGGGTCCTGAACCATGCGAAGTTAATACAACCTTGTGCTTGTGTTTTCCCTGATGGGGGTTTGCTTCGTGAAGAACTTCAACTTCGACGCGATCAATAACAACACTAAATCGCTCCATGCTGTTGAGTTTTTCAGTTGCGATATCTTTGAAATCTTCTGCTAAATCTGCGTGACGTGTATGAATTTGAATCTTCATACTAAAAGGGTAGTACTAAGACCACCGCTGTCGCTAGAGCCGCAAGAAGAAAAGATTTACCGAGGATTACAAGAGCGGTCTTTCGGTCGGCAGCTCTGTCTTCCTTGCTTGCAACGCGCCTGATGTCACCGAGCTTGCCAACATTGAAAGTTCCAGCGAATCCGTAGGCCAAGCAAAACTTTGAACGTGATTGCACAAAACCAACTGCTGCAACCATTAACGGAAAGAAGATTCCTAAACGTATTTCAGCTGGGGCATCTACGGTGTTGAAGGTGAGTAATGTTGAGATGGAGAAAAATAAGCCGACAAGTGCAATTAATTGCCTTCTGCGAACCTCTCCCTTACCAATATTGCAGGTACCAGGGATGTACTCAATCTCAGGCATCTTCGAATTCATCCTCATCGACCCATGTATCGGCAACTGATTCATCTTGGTGTTCTACCCACGACAAGAATGATGCAACTGCCCGGAAAGCAAGCACAGTCACTGTTAGCGCTGCGAAGGATCGGCGGATGGCTTTGAACATAGGATAAAAATACTCGCTATTGCTCGAAAAATCTCTATAAAGCGCTGAGAGCCTGCTCGATATCCTGCCAAATGTCATCTACATGCTCACAGCCAACAGATAAACGAATGAGTTGTTCTGGAACAGATGGACTTTCAAG
>CAYNYE010000108.1:0-3535 GCA_964401345.1 uncultured Candidatus Planktophila sp. | reverse complement strand
ACAGCCTTGAGCGTGAAGAAGCGCTAGTTCTATGGGAAGGCCAGTTCGGCGACTTCGCAAACGGCGCACAAACAGTTGTCGATGAGTTCATCTCTTCTGCATTACAGAAGTGGGGCGAGCGTTCTTCAGTAGTTCTCCTTCTTCCACATGGATATGAAGGACAAGGACCGGATCACTCTTCAGCACGTATCGAGCGTTACTTGCAGCTGTGTGCAGAGCAGAACATGACCGTTGCTCAGCCAGCAAGCCCAGCAAATTACTTCCACTTGCTACGTTGGCACGCAAAGAACCCTGCGCGACGTCCACTGATCGTCTTTACTCCAAAGTCAATGCTTCGCCTTAAGGCTGCAGCATCTGCACTGTCAGATTTCACAACTGGTCACTTCCGTCCAGTTATTGGTGATGATTCAGTTCAGAACGCATCACGTGTGATCTTCTGTTCAGGAAAGATTTACCACGATCTAGTTGCAGAGCGAACAAAGTTGGGCGAAACAGGTACAGCGATTGTTCGTGTTGAACTTCTTTACCCACTTCCAATTGATGAAATGGTTGCAGAAGCTAACAAGCATCCAAATGCAAACTTGCTTTGGGTACAGGATGAACCTGCAAACCAAGGTCCTTGGGCACACATCGCATTGCGTACCTCTGATGCACATGGTGGTCGCGGATTTGGAGATCGCATTCTTCGTCGTGTGTCACGTCGTGCAACAGCATCTCCTGCAACTGGAAGCCATCACTTGCATGAGGATGAGCAAAAAGCATTATTGCTGGAAGCTTTTACCCGCTAATTGCTTTAGATCAAAAACCCTCACCAGTTGTGGTGGGGGTTTTTGTTTTGCGTAGATCTCTAGGAATGAAAATAAAGCCTAAGTTGATTTAACTGTTGCGATTTTTCCGATACCGAAGCAGGACAACGCCAACAACTTCAGTGTTTCGAATCCATCCCCAGGTGCGTGAATCAGTACTTTCCTGATTGTCACCTTCAACCCAGAACTTTCCGCCATGAGATTTCTGAAGCCGCTTCACCAAGAAGATACCTGGGCGTTCTTCCCGTTCAACCACAACAACCTTGCCCAGAATGCGTTCGCCAACCAAAGGTGGAAGGCCGCCATCAAACCAGGAGACCAGAAGCCAGTCGCCATCCTTAAAGGTTGGGGCCATAGAGGATCCTGAGATCTTGACTGTGCCAAATTTCCTCATGGGCGGTAGTCTCGCACCATAACCGAGCAATTTATTGGCATTAGGGGAGAAGAAAATGTTTTCACCAAAGACAACTGTTTACGCACACTGCGATCTTCCATGTGGTGTTTACGATCCAGCACAGGCAAAGATCGAAGCGCTTTCTGTAAAGGCGTGCATGGAGAAGTACGCAGCTAACCCAGATCCAGATTTCCGCTCACGTTCAGTAGCGATCAAGGAAGAGCGTTCACATCAGGTTAAGGAGCATCTATGGGTGCTGTGGACTGATTACTTCAAGGCTCCACACTTCGAGGCCTACCCACAGCTGCACTCATTGTTCAATGAGGCAACAAAGCTTGCAGGCGCTGCAGGAACTAAGGGAACTCAGGATGTCGCAGTGGCAGATTCATTGATCGCAAAGATCGATGAGATTGCAGAGATCTTCTGGGCAACAAAGAAGGCGTAATAACAACTATTCTGATTAATGCAAAGCTAATTGCAAGCAATTAGTTTGTCTAAAAAATTAAGACTTATCGTTTTGAATTAAGTGAAGAGCAGCGGTGCGGGCGAGGAAAGATACTCGCTCCACCGCTGATCTTTTTATTAAAGCCGCTGCAATCTGGCGTTCATTTTCATAGACCTCGCATTCAAAGGTCAACTCTTTTCCTGAAATCTCAATCACTCTAGATGTTGCACGCAGAGCTGCACCAATACCTGCTGGCGACAATGAAATGAATTCAACACTTACAGGGATTGTTGTTTCACCTGGTTCTAAGTAAAGATCCAATGAAAGTATCGCTGCATGCTCCATCAAGTTAATTAACAGAGATGGCGCAATAATCGGCAGATCACCGATTCCAATTGCAACAGAAGTATCACCAGGGCGAACAACCATTTCTGTTAATCCAACGGCGCCAAGAACCTCATCTTCAGGCAACATGATTAGCGCCCCTGTCCATTGAGTCCGCCGTTAAATGGGTCCTGTGGATCTGAAGAATCATTAAGGAATCTAATCTCTTCCGTGTGTTCAATAGTTACTTCGCGATGCTCAATCTGGCCAAACTCATCGATCTCAATAGAAATCTCGGTCATGCTGAATTGAGTGACTACTTCAGTAAATGAATTAGCCATTTGTGCATGTATTTGACGATAAATCGCATCATGTAAGTCCTCTGGCGCTTTTTCATCGCAGCTTCGTCGCAACGCCTCCTGCATCAACTGTCGCATTGCTTGTTCGTGGGCTAACTCAGCCTCACATGCAGGGCAGGTTGAAATGTGAACCTCTACCAAAGCGATTTCTGGCTGCTCCATCTGCCCATCGATTAACAAGACAAAGGAGTTCAGAACTTCATTGCACGCTAAATCATTTCGACCCAAGCCATTGGCATCAAAACCATTGGAACCAAAAATACTGAAACTCATGGTTTAACCCCCGAACTCTTCTCGGTGGTGTAACCCAGTTCCTTTGCATACTCAGTTAACCGCTCACGGAGCTGTTTTCTTCCCCGGTGCAGGCGTGACATCACCGTTCCTGCCGGGACTCCTACGATTTCAGCGATCTCTTTGTATGAAAATCCCTCAACATCTGCCAAGTAGACCGCGATGCGGAACTCTTCTGGAATCTCTTGCAAGGCGCGTTTGATATCGCTGTCTGGAAGATTTTCTAGCGCTTCAACCTCTGCAGATTTTCCTAGATCACTTGTATGTGATGCAGCATCTGCTAACTGCCAATCCTCGACTTCACCTGCACTTATTTGAGGGCGGCGCTGGTCCTTGCGATATGTATTGATAAAAGTGGTCGTTAAAACTCGGTACAACCAAGCACGCAGATTGGTTCCTGGTTCAAATTGATGAAATGAAGCAAAGGCTTTTAAGTATGTATCTTGAACTAAATCTTTGGCATCATGGGGATTCTTTGTGTAACGCAACGCAGCTGCGTACAACTGGTCGGTGAAGGCAAGGGCATCTCGCTCGAAGCGGACAGCACGATCCGCCGAGCTCTCTTTAACTAGATCCGTTGACATCGCCTAAAACACTATCGCTAAAAGAGGGTTTCTGGCTCTCCCAAAGGCAGTTCGACGATTAAACCTTTTCCATTATTTGCCACGGTATTTACCGCGCTGGATACGGGATGGGCCTTAACGATTGATTCAGGGTGCTCAACAACCATTAAGGATTTCAATTCATTCACATCGGTGTTGCGAGGATTGAGCCAGGTATCCCACCGATCCTGTGGCATAAAGACCGGCATCCGGCTGTGAATCGTCGCTAACTCGCCTTGAGCTTCTTGGGTGATGATGGATGCGGTTTCAATAACCTCTCCATTGGGTGCTCGCCAGCTGCTCCAGATTCCAGC
>CAYNYE010000107.1:0-3555 GCA_964401345.1 uncultured Candidatus Planktophila sp. | reverse complement strand
ATGTCTAGCGTCTTCTTGACCCCTGGAAACTTTGCCAATCTAATTACCCAGGCTGCTGCGGTCATTGTGATCGCTATGGGCCTTGTATTTGTTTTGTTGCTCGGCGAGATCGATCTATCTGCTGGTTATACAGCCGGTGTTACCGGTGCTGTCCTGGTTATTTTGATTACCAATGAAGGTCAGCCTTGGTATGTAGCACTCGTTGCAAGTATTGCCGTTGGTGCACTTCTTGGTTTCGTTCTTGGCTCTCTCGTTGCTCGCTTGGGAATTCCATCCTTCGTCGTAACTTTGGCCGCCTTCTTGGCTTTCCAAGGAATCTTGTTACTCCTTGCTGGTGAAGGCGGAACTATCCGCATTGAGGATCCAACGATTCTTGCGGTGCAAAATTCAAACATGTCCCCAACAGTTAGTTGGATCTTCTTCCTTATTGTTGCCGTTGCTTATGTTCTTTCAGGGCTTTCTGCGATGAACTCACGTCGCAAAGCTGGGCTGAAAACCGAGCTAAAGAAGTTATGGATCATCAAGACAGCTGGGCTGTTGTTAATCACAGGTCTTGCTGTCTTTGCCCTTAACTTAGAGCGAAGCAACAACCCTGATCTTGTAAGCCTCAAAGGAATTCCTTATGTAGTTCCAGTTATCTTGTTGCTACTTGTTATCGGAACCTTTGTTCTAGGTCGTACCGCATTTGGTCGTCACATCTATGCAGTTGGTGGAAACGCTGAAGCTGCACGTCGCGCAGGTATCAATGTAAAGCGCATTCGAATTGCAGCTTTCATGATCTGTTCATCATTAGCTGCGATCGCTGGAATGATCTTTGCATCCCGCCAAAACTCTGTTTCTCCAACTACTGGTGGAAGTTCGACACTTCTGTACGCAGTTGGTGCCGCGGTTATTGGTGGAACCTCACTCTTTGGTGGCAAGGGAAAGATGCGCGATGCAATCCTTGGTGGACTTGTAGTTGCCGTTATTGATAACGGTATGGGTCTCTTGGGATATGCAGCAGGCATCAAGTTCATCGTCACTGGACTTGTCTTGCTGATCTCTGCAGGAGTTGATGCGATCTCACGCCGCGGAGCAAATGTCAGTTAGCGGGGATTAACCCTTCATGCCCATTAAGTGCTCTAGAGCAAGCTGATCTACCGCTTCATAGCCGTATCCACGCTTGCCTGCAGCCTCTACATCGAAGGAATCCTTTGCGAGATCCTTCCACGTTTCACCTGCTGCAAGTGTTGGTTCAGCAAGACCTGGAATATTTGATTCCTTCATCGCTGCGATAACTCGAGGATCAGAACGGAATGCTGCTGCGCGCTCTTTGAGTGCAAGATAGGTACGCATGTTTGCTGATGCTGACTCCCACACACCCTTGTCACTTTCTGTGCGCGCTGGCTTGTAATCAAAGTGCTTTGGTCCGCTGTAGTTATAACGCTCAAGCAAATCAACCAAGAAGAAGGCTGACTTCAGATCTCCGTGACCAAAGACTAAATCCTGGTCGTACTTCGGACCGTGCTGACCATTGAGATCAATGTGGAACAACTTCTTGTGCCACAACGCTTGTGCAATTCCGTGAACAAAGTTAAGTCCTGCCATTTGCTCGTGGCCAACCTCTGGATTGAGACCAACAAGCTCTGGACGATCTAGCGAATTAATAAATGCAAGTGCATGACCAATCGTTGGCAAGAAGATATCGCCACGAGGCTCATTTGGCTTTGGCTCAATTGCGAACTTAATGTCATAGCCGTTATCAGTTACAAACTCACCAAGAGTATTGAAGGCTTCGCGGAATCGATCCAAGGCAACGTATGCATCCTTTGCGCCATCTGATTCAGCACCTTCACGTCCGCCCCAACAGACGTAGGTTGTTGCGCCAAGTTCAACTGCAAGTTCGATGTTCTTCATAACCTTACGAATTGCATAGCGACGAATGTCTTTGTCATTTGATGTGAAAGCGCCATCTTTGAAAACTGGATGGGTAAAGAGGTTTGTTGTCGCCATAGGCACCTTCATGCCGGTATCGGCAAGGGCCATCTTAAAGCGATCAATGTGGCCGCGACGAACAGTCTCATCACTTCCAAATGGAATCAGGTCATCATCGTGGAAGGTAACGCCATATGCGCCACGTTCTGCCAGCTCGTTGACGGTACGAACTGGATCCAAGGCATCACGCGTGGCATCACCAAAGGGATCTCGTGCCTGCCAGCCCACGGTCCAAAGACCGAAGGTGAACTTGTCTGCAGGAGTTGGGTTCAGAGTCATTATGGTCGCGCCTCTCGCTGTGAGCCTGCCCGAAGGGGGCCGTTTTGGAACATTGCTAACTTACCTCTAATCTTGTCCCCTATCCATACTTGGGCGGTAACGCTTTGGTAAGGATTTGCGGGAGTGGTGAAATGGCAGACACGCAGGTCTTAGGAACCTGTGTCTTCGGACGTGCGGGTTCAAGTCCCGCCTCCCGCACACTAAGTTTTTTAGAGAGTTAAATGTAGCCATGGCAAAGAAATCTCCAGCCAAAATCAAAAAAGAAGCAGCTGAAATTAAGCGCGCCGCTGCAGCACGCCGTGAAGAAAAGAAGCTGCAAAGACTCAATAGCAAATCTCAATGCGATGTAACAAATGGCGAAGTTGATCTCGAGTACTACGCATCTGTAGATCAGGTTTGGCGTGAACTTGGATTAGCAGCACCCGCACGACGCGCATTAATCGATGATGGCTTGTTTAAATTATCGGACCTTCGCAAGACATCTTTAGCTGCCGTCAAAGAGTTGCATGGCATGGGACCAAATGCGATCCGCATTTTGACCGCAGAGATGAAGAAGGCTGATTTATCTTTTAGAAAGTAATCGAAAATTAATTGCTGAAAGCAAATGCGATCAAAGCAATTCCAGCAACCGCCATCAACGCTTTAACTTCGCGACGTGCAAGTACTGTCACAAGAGATGGCACGTAAGTTGCTCCGAGAATCGCTGCACCTGGCCCAAAAATTAATGCGCTTCGAGAAATGATGTCGGGCTCGCCCCACTGGTATCGAAGATTAATCAAGCCACATGCAAATAGCAGATAACCGCCCATTCGATAGTTATTAATCCAGTACTTATCTATCTTCTCGTTCTTTTCTGAGCTCATGTGAATAGTCTATGAAAGCAAACAGGAGTGCCGCTTTCGCGACACTCCTGTTTTAAGGATTCTTACTTAAAAGAGATCCACTAATCGATGATTAGTGATCGTCCTTCATTCCTTCTGCGATTGACTTCATACGAGCAATCTTCAGAATTGTTAGACCGAATACGCACTTCGCTAGAACGTCAGCGATTGTGTATCCAACCTGAACAGTTACGAATGATGATGCTGAAGCGTCACCAACGATGTTGAAGATGTAAGCGATTGGGTATACGCCCCATGTTGCGATAAGAAGTAGGCGCAAACGGCTTACTGTCTCTGCAACACCAGCTGGCTGGCGATCCAATGACTTGCTGAGCTCTACGAATAGTACGTAAAGGATGTATAGGAATGGGATTGTTGATAGAACACCGTATAGAACCTGTGTGTTCTGATCGTTTGAAAT
>CAYNYE010000106.1:0-3574 GCA_964401345.1 uncultured Candidatus Planktophila sp. | reverse complement strand
GCGATTCAGCTGTTGATGTTTGAGGGGTGTTTTATTGGTTTTGGGTGGGGAGTATTTGATGTTGCGGTCCCCGCTTTTGCAACTCAAGAAGGTGTTCAACATCGCGTCGCATGGATCTTTGCCGCCTTTGGATTAGCAACTGTAATTGGTGGTCTACTGGGCGGATTGGTATCTAAGAAACTTGCACCGCTATCTGCTCTACGACGTGCTTACTTATTCTGGTTGATTGCATGTATACCTGTTGCCTTCACATACCCAGATTGGAGCATGGCACTTATCGGTGCATGTATCGGTTTCTTAGGTGGCGCAGTTCAAGTCTTTTACTTTGAGGTCCTCGAAGCGGTTCGACCAAAGGGATCTCAGACCGCATCCCTTGGTTGGATCTGGAGCGTTGAAGGCTCCTTCATGGCGATGGGAGCTGCGGTCGGTGGAGTAGTTTCAGAAACCTTCTCACCACGCATCGGTCTTGCAATGCTTCCTGTGATGATTTTTATTGGATTGATTATTTTGTCCGTTGGTCGTGCGCGTTTAAGTGCAGCTAATGATGCTCCAACAGAGGAAGAAGATTTACAGGCGATGAAGGATATTTCCGACGAATCGAAGTAGCTAGTGGGCTGCTTCGTGCCAAGTAAGGCCGAGACCTGCATTTACATCTAGTGGAGCTTTCAGCGGATATGCAGAACCCATTTCGCGCTTAACCAGAGCGCTAACTTTCTCCTCTTCACCAGCGACAACTTCAAGAATTAATTCATCGTGAATCTGCAACAGCAGACGGGATTTCAACCCCTCATTTTCAATAGCACGTTGCACATTAAGCATCGCAACCTTGATGATGTCTGCAGCAGATCCCTGAATCGGTGCGTTAAGCGCCATTCGCTCCGCGACTTCTCGTCGCTGCCTATTGTCATGCATGAGATCTGGCAAGTAACGACGTCGACCCATAATGGTCTCGGTGTAGCCAACCTTTCGTGCATCTTCAACAACGGTCTTTAAGTAATCGCGGATTCCACCAAAACGTTCAAAGTATGTGTCCATCAACTGTTGTGCAGCCGGCGGAGTTATGTCCAGTTGTGCGGCTAAACCATACGATGAAAGCCCATACGCTAGACCGTAAGACATAGCTTTCATCTGTCGTCGCATTTCAGGATCAACTTCAGATGGTTTAACTCCAAATACCAAACCTGCAACTGTTGCGTGCAAATCCTCACCCGATGCAAAGGCGGCCAATAACTTTTCATCATCGGATAAGTGCGCCATGATGCGCATTTCAATCTGACTGTAATCCGCTGTTAGCAAGGCGACATAACCCTTACCGACGGTAAAGCAGTTACGAATTCTTCTACCTTCTTCGGTGCGAACCGGAATGTTTTGCAGATTTGGCCCCGTTGAGGACAAGCGACCGGTTGCCGCAACGGTCTGTTGAAAGTGGGTATGAATTCTTCCATCTGCCGCGATTTCGGCGATCAGGCCTTCTACCGTTGTGCCCAGTTTCTTGGTTTCACGAATTCGCAGCAATGAAGTTAAAACTGGGTGCCCACTCTTTTGATGCAACCAATCAAGGCTTTCTGCATCGGTTGTGTAACCGGTCTTAATCTTCTTGGTCTTCGGAAGTTTAAGTTCATCAAAGAGAACAACTTGAAGCTGTTTCGGAGAGGCAACATTGAACTCGTGTCCGACCGCATCATGAGCGGCCTTGGTTTCCCGTTTAACCTCTCCTTCAAAGAATGCCGCTAAAATATCAAGCTCCTTCTTATCAACCGCGATTCCGATGGATTCCATACGTGCCAACAGATCGGCAACAGGCAGCTCCATCGTTGTGTAGAGCTCCCACAGATCGCGCTCCTTTAATTCGCGAGTGAGCGAATCTTTAAGTGTAAACATCGCGCGTGCGGATGTAAGAAGCTCTTGCTCGGGTGAAGTTTGATTGATTCCCGATCCATCTCCCCAGCGCTCTTGAATATCCTTGAGCTCTTGCGCTCTTACGCCCGGATTTACGAGATATGCAGCAAGAGAAGTGTCAAAGGTGATTCCTGTTAGACCGTTGGTGCGGGCCAAGCTCTTTCCATCATGAGTGATCTTTGCAACTGATGCATCTGTTGCCCAATCCCCCATTTCAGATGAGTGAACAAGGAAAACTTCATCATGGTTAAGAGCAATTGCATAACGGTGCAGCTTTTCATTCTCTAATTGATATGCAATCGCAATCTCACCAGAATGGTCTGCAACTCTTTGGGAAGCTTCGGCAGGTGTCAATACTCCTTCTGCAATTTCACTTTCAAACAACTGAGCAGGTGCTTCAGGGCTCTTTGAACTGCCCTTGATCAAGATTGGCTTCATGCGCTCTTTGAGAGTTTTGAACTCAAGTTTTTCAAACAGTGGATTAGTGTTGTTCTCATCCACGCCGATCCATGTCAAAGCATCAATGCTTAGCTCTAGCGGAACATTGGCAACAAGTTGGGTCAGTTCACGATTTCTAATGACATCATTAATCGAATCCCTTAATGACTGTCCGACCTTCCCACCCAACTTATCCAAGTTAGCAATTAATTCGTGGAGTGAACCGTATTCAACGATCCATTTAGCTGCGGTCTTTTCTCCAACCCCTGGCACAGATGGAAGATTGTCACTTGGGTCTCCGCGTAACGCGGCAAAATCTGGATACTGCTCTGGTGACATTCCGTACTTCTCTTGAACAGCTTCTGGCGTCATTCGCGCCATTTCACTGACTCCGCGCTTTGGATACAGGACGGTAGTTTTCTCATTGACTAATTGGAATGAGTCACGGTCACCTGTACAAATAAGAACTTCAGCGCCTTCACGTTCAGCCTGCTTTGCAATAGTGGCGATGATGTCATCTGCTTCAAAGCCTTCTACCTCAAAGGATGTAATTCCAAAGGCGGTGACAAGCTCGTGCAGGTACGACATTTGTGAGCGAAATTCATCCGGTGTCTTTGCTCGATTAGCTTTGTATTCAGGAAAGATCTCAGAGCGAAAGGTCTTGCGAGAGACATCAAAGGCAACCGCCACATGGGTCGGTTTTTCGCTGCTGAGCAATGAGAGCAACATCGTTGCAAAGCCATAAATCGCATTGGTGTGCTGGCCTTGCGCAGTGGTGAAGTTATCGGCGGGCAATGCAAAAAATGCCCGGTACGCCATTGAATGCCCATCGATAAGTAATAGGCGTTTGGTCATGGATGCATCGTAGAGTGCCAGTTAGACTCTACGCATGACTGAACCGGATTATCTCTCAATTATTAAAGAGCGTGGAAGCGGAGCCCTCGATAAAAAGATGGGTATCCAAATCACAGAGGCTTCACTTACACGGCTTGTTGGAACAATGCCGGTAGAGGGAAACACTCAACCGATGGGAATCCTTCATGGCGGAGCTAATGTTGTTTTAGCCGAAAGCCTTGGCTCTATTGGAACTCAACTCAACGCCGGTGCAGGTCGAAAGATTGTTGGTATTGATATCAACGCCACTCACCACAAGGCAACTGCGACAGGAGTTGTAACCGGTGTTGCTACCGCAGTATCTATCGGAAAAACTTTGTGTTGCTGGGATATTGTCATTACA
>CAYNYE010000105.1:0-3576 GCA_964401345.1 uncultured Candidatus Planktophila sp. | reverse complement strand
GGAGCAACTGAAGATGCTCTTAACCCGTGTGGGCTTTGGCTCCAAGATGGTTGTCACTGGAGATGTAACGCAGATCGATCTTCCAAACGGTCAGAACTCAGGGCTTCGCGTAATCAGAGATATCCTGAAAGATATTGATGACATCGCATTCCTAGAGCTAACCGCTGAGGATGTTGTTCGCCACCGTTTGATCGGTGACATTGTTAAGGCCTATGACAAGTTTGATGAACAACGACAAGCATTGCGTCCGATTCGGCAATAAATGACAATTGAAGTTACTAATACTTCAGGGCAGCTAGTTCCAACCGCTGAAATGGTTTCCCTGATGACACACGCTATGAATGCGTTGGATCTGAACCCTGAGTGCGATTTAAATATCTCATTTGTTGAAGATGATTACATGACTGAGCTTCACATTAAGTGGATGGATGAGCCGGGAACTACCGATGTTTTGTCATTCCCAATGGACATGCCAGAAGAACCTGGCGAAGTAGTCACATTGGGCGACATTGTTATTAGCCCCGTTGTCGCTGCCGCCCAAGCGCAGACACAAGGGCATTCAACTGAGCATGAGATTTACATCTTGGCGACCCATGGTTTGTTACACATCATCGGCTATGACCATGCTGAAAAAGCCGAAGAAAAAATAATGTTTGAACTACAGGAAAAAATCGTTAGCGACTGGGAAAAGAGATCATGAGTCCGATTGCAATAGTCAGCATCATCGCCCTGCTTGTTTTTGCAGGGTTTCTTGCGGCGAGCGAATCAGCGCTGACCTCTATTTCCCGCGTCGTTATCGATGAACTTGAAGGCAAGCGTGGAGGAGCGTTGTTGCGGAAGTACAGCGCACAGCCTGCCCGTTATCTGAACGTCATCTTGTTGGTTCGAAAGCTGTGTGAATTTACTGCAACAGTGTTGTTGGCCGTTATTTTGCTGCGCAATTACTCATCTGCTCAAGCGATGGCGCTGACCGTTGCAATCATGGTTGTACTTTCTTATGTGGTCGTGGGGGTTGGTCCACGCACTTTGGGTAAGCAACAACCACACAAATATGCGCGTTACGGAATCATTGTTGCCTACGGGATGGCTTTTCTTCTTGGTCCAGTCACCAAGATGCTCATCACCGTTGGAAATGCACTGACACCAGGTAAGGGTTTTCGATCAGGTCCATTTACATCTGAAGCTGAGCTTCGCGATCTAGTAGATCAAGCACACGAGCGTGGATTAGTGGAATCAGATGAGCACGAGATGATTCACTCAGTATTTGAACTTGGTGACACTCTTGTTCGCGAATTAATGGTTCCTCGTACCGACATGGTGTGGGTAGAAAAGGACAAGACTTTGCGTCAAGGTTTATCACTGGCGCTTCGAAGCGGATACTCACGTATTCCAGTGATCGGTGACAGCATCGATAACATCGTTGGAATTGTGTATGTAAAAGATCTTGCTAAGCGCGTTCTTGATCACCACGAGGCAGAACAAAGCGAAACCATTGAAAAGCACATGCGTCCTGCCAACTTTGTTCCAGAAATCAAGATGGCTGATGATCTATTAAAAGAGATGCAGAAGAATCAGATCCACCTTGCGATCGTTGTTGATGAATACGGCGGAACCGCTGGAATCATCACAATTGAAGACATCATCGAAGAGATCGTGGGCGAAATCGAAGATGAGTTTGATGATGGCGAAGAAGAGTTCACCTGGTTATCGCAAGACAAGGCCCGTGCAAAGGCGACGCTTCACATCGAAGATTTAGCTGATGAATTGAAGATTGAAATTGAAAAAAGCGATTACGAAGATATCGATAGCGTTGGTGGATTAATGGCGCAAAAACTGGGCCGCGTTCCAATCGCAGGTTCGACTATCTCGTGGGAGGGCTGGTCAATCACTTCAGAACGCCCACAAGGCCGCCGTCGCAGAATCTCATCAGTTTTAGTTGAACGCCTTGTTGAGGAGATTGAGGACGCCGAGTAACGATAGAATTGAACAATGCGCATTGTTCGATTTACCCCTGGTCCTGACGCTGGTTTAGGCCAAGATCCGCTCTTTGGCATCCTTGAAGATGACGCGACTATTAGCATCATCAGTGGAGATCCGATTTACTCTGGAATCCAAAAGACCGCTGCAAAGATCGAATTGAACAAGGTTCGCCTATTAGCACCAATCATTCCTAGATCAAAGGTTGTCTGCGTTGGCAAAAACTATGCTGATCACGCCGCTGAAATGGGTGGGGTTGTTCCAGAAGAGCCAATCATTTTCTTGAAACCAAACACATCTGTTATTGGACCTAACGACACAATCGTGTGGCCAGATATGTCAGAGCGCATTGATCATGAGGCAGAGCTTGCGATCGTTATCGGAAGAATTTGCAAGGATGTTCCAGTTGAGCGCGTTAACGATGTGATTTTTGGTTACACAATCGCTAACGATGTAACTGCTCGTGATTTACAGAAGAAGGATGGTCAATGGACCCGTGCAAAGGGTTTTGACACCTTCTGCCCAATCGGACCATGGGTAGATACAGATTTCATTCCTGGCACACAAAAGATCACCGCAACTATCGCTGGCGAAGTAAAGCAATCAGCATCGATCAGCGACATGATCTTTGATGTTCCAACAATCGTTAACTTTGTTTCTCGCGTCATGACCTTGTTGCCTGGCGACATCATCTTGACCGGAACACCTGCTGGTATCGGCCCTATGGTCGCTGGTGAAAAGGCAACGATGGCTATTGAAGGACTCGGCGAACTAACTAACAAGGTGAGTGCAAAGTAATGTCTAAGAAAGTAAAGGTTCGCTTCGCGCCATCTCCAACTGGAGATCTGCACGTCGGAAATATCCGTACCGCGCTCTTTGATTGGGCTTACGCACGTCATACAGGTGGAACTTTCTTGTTCCGTATCGAAGATACAGACACAACCCGCGTGACCGATGAGTACATCAACGCAGCTATCGATACCTTGAAGTGGCTTGGCCTAGATTGGGATGAGGGTCCAGAGGTTGGTGGAGAAAACGGTCCCTACCTTCAGTCACAACGTTTAGATATTTATGCAGAGTGGGCACAGAAGTTTCTTGATCAAAAGGATGCCTACCACTGCTACTGCTCACCTGATGAGCTAGAAGCAGTCCGTGAAGCACAACGTAAAGCCAATGTTGCACCTGGTTACAACGGACATTGCCGAGACTTAACCGATGAGCAAATCGCCGCTTACAAGGCTGAAGGCCGCGGAGCAGTAGTTCGCATGCGCATGCCCGATGGCAGCACAACCTTTACCGATTTAATCCGCGGAGATGTGACCTTTGATCACAACTTTGTTCCTGACTTTGTTTTAGTTCGTGCCGATGGTTCACCTCTGTACACACTTGCAGTTGCAGTCGATGACATCTTGATGAAGGTAACCCATGTTTTACGAGGAGAAGATCTTCTGTCATCAACACCTCGTCAGATTCGCGTCTATCAAGCGATGGGTGTTAAGCCTGAAGATTATCCAGTCTTTGCTCACCTTCCATTTGTTATGGGTCAGGACAATGCAAAGCTTTCAAAGCGCAATGGTGAAGTTTCAATCGCCTGGTATC
>CAYNYE010000104.1:0-3683 GCA_964401345.1 uncultured Candidatus Planktophila sp. | reverse complement strand
TGAGTGGTGGCACACGCTCAGTGAATTTCTCTCAGTTAAACCACAGATGCTTTCCAGTAAATGTTGATACCCCCGGGGGTATGTTGTGTTCATAAGGAAAAGGTAAGCAAATCGCTTAACTTCAAGCCTTAAGAAATGCAGGTCAGATCATGAGAGCAAAGAAATTCACAGCAGCCATGGTTGTTGCAGTAATTGCTGCGGTTGGCTTTGCCCCATTAGCTAATGCGGCAACTCGTCCAACAACTGCACAAAAGCTTCAACTTCAATACCTCATTGAGGAAGAAAAGCTTGCCCGAGATGTCTATCTGTACTTGGCTGAGAATGTAACCTCATCAAAGTTTTCAAATATCGCAAAATCTGAACAGACACACATGGATCAAATCGCAGCAGTATTGAAGACATATAACTACTTCAATCCAACAACCACACGCGCACCTGGAGTCTTCCGTGACAAATCACTTCAGGCTTTGTACAACACATTGATCACCCAAGGTTCTGTAGATGTAGCAGCTGCTTTCCAGGTAGGTCGCGATATTGAAAACCTTGATATCAAGGATCTTCAGGTAATGCTGAAGTCAACAATGCCAGCGGATATGAAGCTGGCGTTAGACAACCTTCTCAAGGGTTCTTACAACCACTTAGCGGCCTTCAACCGCTAGGCAGGCACTGAAAAACCCCGCCTTCTTAAGGGGTAGGCGGGGTTTTTCATGTCACCAGCATGGGTGGGGCGGCAGTAGAATTACGGTGTTGTTTTCGGGGTCGATGTAATTTCGAACCGGCGGTTAAAGTCCGCGACCCGATACCCGCCAGGTATCGGTTGACTCAGTGAAACTCTGAGACCGACGGTTAAAGTCCGGATGAGAGAAAACAAACAAAGGGTCGGCGCACGCCTACCCTCTTTGTGCATTGTTCTCTGCACCCACCCCGATACCTCATTTCTAGAGTCGGGGGCAAAGCCAGTGAAAATGGATTACACAGTTGCGATGCAACGTGCCATTGCCCTTGCCGAAAAAGGTTTAGGAAAGACCGCGCCCAATCCAATTGTTGGCGCAGTAATTATTGATGGCACCGGAGCGATCATCGCTGAAGGTTTCCATGATCGTATGAATTCAACTGATCATGCAGAGATAGTTGCAATTAAAGCTGCGGGCGAAAAAGCAAAGGGCTCAACAATTGTTGTGACCCTTGAACCATGCAATCACACCGGCAGTACTGGTCCATGTGTTCAAGCAATTATTGATGCGGGTATTACTACTGTTGTCTTTGCGGTCAGCGATCCCAATGAGAAAGCTGCAGGGGGAGCCGCAGCGCTGCGCGCAGCTGGCATCACCGTAGTTGAGGGTGTGCTGAAAGAAGAGGCTGCATTTTCAAACCGTGCGTGGTTGATGAAGATTCGCAAGAACCGACCATTCTTTACCTGGAAGGTCGCCGCAACCCTAGATGGCAAAGTCGCCGCTGCAGATGGCACATCAAAATGGATTACCAATGAAGCATCACGTGCCGATGTACAGATGCTGCGCCGTCAAGCAGATGCGATCTTGGTGGGAACAAACACTGTTATTGCAGATAACCCACACCTAGTGCCGCGTGGAGATTTTGCTGGATACACACACAATCCAATCCGCGTCATTTGTGGCGAACAAGAGCTGCCTCAAGATGCGCAGATCTTTAATGATTCAGCGCAAACTATTGTTGTTAAATCTAAGGATCTTGATGTGCTGGTTGAAAAACTCAATGAACTAGGCGTCAATCATGTCTTTGTAGAAGCTGGGCCAACGCTAGGAAGCGCGATGTTGGATGGCTGTCTGCTGGATGAGTTAATCATCTATCAAGCACCTTCATTGCTGGGTACTGGAAAGCATTGGTTTGCCTTTGATTACCCAACAACAATCACCGATCAAATGCGTATGGATCACTTAGATACGCGGGTTTTTGATGGCGATGTTAAATCGATCTATCGCATTAGGAACGGTGAGTGATGTTTACTGGATTAGTTGCAGAGCTAGGTCGCATCACCGCTATCGACAAGGGTGAAAGTTCAGCGGTCTTTACCGTAGCGGCCCCTGCATTAATTTCACAGATCGCATTGGGAGATTCAGTTGCGGTCAACGGAGTCTGCCTAACCGCAACAGCTATTTCCGGAGACAGCTTTACTGCAGATGTCATGGTTCAAACGTTGGCGGTTACCTCCCTTTCACAGCTAGCCGTAGGCAGTCCAGTAAACCTTGAATTAGCAGCGTTATTAAATACCCGCATGGGCGGTCATATGGTGCAGGGTCATGTTGATGGCGTTGCAACCGTTGTTGGGTTAACACCCGGAGAAAAGTGGGCACAGTTTGATATCACCGTGCCAGAAAAGCTTGCTAAGTACATCGTCAATCAAGGCTCAATCTGTCTGGATGGAGTTTCGCTGACTGTCGGAGAAATCAACGACTCCAACAATGTAGTCACCGTCTGGTTAATTCCAGAAACCCTTGAGCGCACTAACTTATCGAGCAAGCAGCCAGGAGATTTGATCAACGTTGAAGTTGATGTTCTTGCTAAGTATGTAGAACGACTATTGGCTAAAGGAGACAAGTAATGAGTAATCTCCGAAAAGCGCTGGAGGCTTACAAGAATGGCGATTTGATCATTGTTACCGATGATGCAGATCGCGAAAATGAGGGCGACTTAATGTTGTTGGCTGAAAAGGCCACCCCAGAAAAGGTTGCCTTTATGGTTCGCCACACAACTGGAATCTTGTGCGTGGCAATGACCGCAGAGCGTGCACGTACTTTGCGTCTGCCTTTGATGGTTGAAGAAAACCAGGATTCCAAGAAGACCGCCTTTACCGTCAGCGTTGATTACAAGGTAGGAATTACCACTGGCGTAAGTGCCACTGAGCGTGCCAATACTGTTCGCGCTTTGGCTGATAAAGCGGTAACACACACTGATTTCATTCGCCCCGGCCACATCTTTCCTTTAATTGCAGATGTCGGTGGGTTGGCCGCACGTGGTGGTCACACCGAAGCAGGTGTTGCTTTGTCACATCTAGTCGGTGCGCAACCTTTATGCCTTTTATCTGAAATTGTTAATGATGATGGATCTATGGCACGTGGTGCATCTCTAGAAGAATTTGCTGCGCAGCATTCCATCCCAATGATCTCTGTAGAAGAGCTCAAAGGTGTTGCACCAGTAGTGCCATCAGTTGCAACATCAATTGAGTTTGCCTGGGCCGAGCTTCCATTGCGTACCGGTCTTTGGAAGATCGCGACCTATCCTGGGTTGCGTCAACGCGAACACGCGGTGATTGCATTTGGTGAAGTTGGCCCAGTGCCGATGGTTCGTATCCATAGCGAGTGCTTTACCGGCGATGTTGTTCATTCGCAACGCTGTGATTGTGGCGAGCAGTTAGAAAAATCTATTTCGCTGATTCAAAGCCATGGCCACGGATACATCATCTATCTGCGCGATCACGAAGGTCGCGGCATTGGGCTCACGGAAAAGATTAAGGCGTATCAATTACAAGATGCGGGTATGGACACCATCGATGCCAATCTGCATTTGGGTCATGAAATCGATGCGCGAGATTGGTCTGATGCGATTGCAATTGTTTCAGCACTTGGCCTGAAAGAAATAACGCTACTGACCAATAATCCCAACAAGGTTGCTGCCCTGCGCACTGCAGGTATCGAAGTAACGCA
>CAYNYE010000103.1:0-3729 GCA_964401345.1 uncultured Candidatus Planktophila sp. | reverse complement strand
GCAAGGTTAAGTGGTCTCCATGTTTTAAATTTGTACGCAATGAATGAAGCTGCAATCAGTAATACAACCGCAGTTAATCCACGTAAGCCCAAATCATCTAGACGTCTAAGAATGAAACCAGCTAAACCTTCAAACTGAGGTTTCGGTTGGCTATTGATCTCTTTGTCATATGAAACTAAAGGCCCATTAGTCAGAACTTGTTGGGTCACAACTAGAAAACCAAGAAATAAAAGAAGAGACCAGCGAAGTGCTCGATCCATCTGACGTCGACGGATTTGTGCTTGTTTATCCATTATTCAACCGTTACTGATTTAGCCAAGTTTCTAGGCTGATCAACATCATTTCCTCGCACAACCGCCATCTCGTAAGCAAAAACCTGCAAAGGCACAGTTGCTAAGACTGGCTGGAACAAAGCAGGTGCAATAGGGATTCGAATAATGTGTTCTGCTCCTTCCACATGTGCCCCTTCTTCAGCGATAACAATGACACGGGCGCCACGGGCTTTCACCTCTTGAATATTGCTAAGCATCTTTTCATCCAGAGCGTGCTCATGACCTGCTGGAAGAATTGCGATTACCGGTGTTCCTTGATCGATAAGTGCGATCGGACCGTGCTTGAGCTCTCCCCCAGCAAAACCTTCAGCATGGATGTAAGCAAGCTCTTTCAGCTTTAATGCACCTTCAAGCGCAACTGGGTATCCAATATTTCTACCTAGAAACAAGACGGTGTTGTTGTGAGCAAAGGTGCGAGTTAGTTCGCGAAGTGGTTCCACAGTTTCAAGAATCTGTTCAATCTTTCCGGGTAGCTCTAGAAGCTCCTTATATAGATCGCGAACATCAGAATCCTTCAGTGATCCATTTACTTGGCCTAGGTGTAATCCAATGAGATACACCGCGATGATTTGAGTTAACAAAGCCTTGGTAGAGGCAACTGCGATCTCAGGACCTGCGTGTGTGTACAAAACCGCATCAGATTCGCGAGGGATGGTTGAACTATTTGTATTGCAAATTGCTAATACTCGTCCACCTGCAGCTTTTGCATGTCGTACCGCCATCAAGGTGTCCATAGTTTCACCTGATTGCGAGATTGCAATAATCAATGTGCTGGGATCAATAATTGGATCGCGGTATCTGAACTCGCTTGCGATCTCAACATCAACTGGAATCTTTGCCCACTTTTCGATCGCATACTTTGCAACCATTCCTGCGTGATAAGCGGTTCCACAAGCAATCACTGTGATCTTCTTGAGTGAACGAATCTCATCGGTGTTCATATGAAGTTCATCCAACAGGATTTGATTGTTATCGCTTAAGCGTCCAATCAAAGTATCAGCAACAGCTTTTGGTTGTTCAAAGATTTCTTTCAACATGAAGTGTGCGAAGCCGCCCTTTTGTGCAGCGCTTGCATCCCAGGAAATCTCATAGTGCTTTGGAGTTACCGGCTTGCCATCAAGATCGGTGATCTCTACAGATGTAGGCGTCATTGTGACTACTTCATCCTGGCCAAGCTCAATCGCCTTCTTTGTGAACTCAATAAAGGCGGCAACATCAGATGCCATGAAGTTTTCGCCATCACCCAAGCCCACAACTAGTGGTGAGTTACGTCGAACTCCAACGATTACATCTGGTGCATCGGCATGAATAGCAAGCAAGGTAAATGATCCTCGAAGAGCTTTGACTGCATCGCGCATCGCTGCGGTTAAATCCCCGTTGTGCTCCTTGCGTAAATCACTGAGCAAGTGGGCCACTGATTCTGTATCAGTTTCAGATGAAAACTTATGTCCCTTGGCTTCTAACTGCGCGCGAAGCTCGGTGTAGTTTTCAATAATTCCATTATGGATAACTGCAAGCTTTTCATCGTTATCAACGTGAGGATGGGCATTTCCATCGGTCGGTCCACCATGAGTCGCCCACCGCGTATGGCCGATTCCTGAATGAACATTGGGCAGGGATGCGTCCAAAGAGTTTTCTAGATTTGAAAGCTTTCCCGCTTTCTTTTCAATAAATAAGGTACCTGGTGTTCCAAGGGCAATTCCCGCTGAGTCGTAACCGCGGTATTCAAGGCGACGTAGGCCTTCAATCAAGGGATGTGAGGCAGATTGTGGTCCTGTGTAACCCACAATTCCGCACATAGATTATTTCCCCAGTTCCTTTTGAACTACTTCTGCAAGCTGCTGTGCAACTTCTTGAGCAAGGCTATCACTGGCGGCTTCAACCATGACTCTTACAAGCGCCTCGGTGCCTGATGCGCGCAACAAAACACGTCCTGACTCACCTAAGCGATCCTCTGCTGATTTCACCGCAGCTGCGATTTCGGTATTTCCTGGCAACTTATCTTTGGCGACATCTTTAACATTAATCAAGACCTGTGGGAATCGCACCATTGTCGACGCTAACTCTTGAAGAGTCTTTCCGGTACGAACAACTTCTTGCATCAACTGAAGAGCGGTCAGTAATCCATCGCCGGTATTGGCTAAATCGCGCATAATCACATGGCCAGATTGTTCGCCACCTAGTGAATAATCATTTGCGATCATGTTTTCTAAGACATAACGATCTCCCACTGGAGTCGTAACGACATTGACTCCTGCATCCTTCATCGCATGCATAAATCCAAGGTTGCTCATAACTGTTCCGACAACGGTCTCTGACTTTAGAACTCCGCGGGCTTTGAAGCCTCGCGCCAAAATTGTAAGGATGTGATCGCCATCGATTTCATTACCAGCAGCATCAATTGCTAAGCAGCGGTCGGCATCTCCATCGTGAGCAATGCCAAGATCTGCTCCCTCTTTAAGAACCGCGGAACGAAGTTGATGTAGATGAGTTGAACCGCAATCATCATTGATGTTCCAGCCATCTGGTTGATTGAAGATTGCAATAACTTCAGCGCCAGCTCGACGGTAAACCTCAGGTGCTACAAATGAGGATGCACCGTTGGCGCAATCAACAACAATCTTCAGGCCCTTCAAAGGAGTTTCAACCGATGACAACAAGTGCTTCAGATACATTTCTGTTGCCGAGTCATCATTAATTACACGACCAACATTTTTACCCGTTGGACGTTCCCAGTCTTCACCCATGCGTGCTTCGATTCGAGCTTCAATTGCATCATCTAGTTTTCCGCCACCGCGAGCAAACAACTTAATTCCGTTGTCTGGCATTGGATTGTGTGAAGCAGAGATCATCACGCCGAGATCGCACTTCAATTCAGCAACAAGATGTGCGATTGCTGGGGTGGGCAGTACGCCAACTCGATACACATTGATACCCGCACTAGTTAAACCAGCAACTACAGCAGCCTCTAGAAACTCCCCAGATGCGCGCGAATCCTGGCCAACTATTGCGGTTGGCTGATGATCCTTATTTGATGAGCTTTCAACCAGAATGTGGGCAGCAGCAACAGAAACATCTAATGCGAGTTCTGCGGTGAGATCACGGTTGGCTAAGCCACGGATTCCATCGGTGCCAAAAAGCGCCATTGGAACTCCTTTGATAAAAGTGAATTAACGCTTTGAGTATTGAGAACGCTTACGAGCCTTCTTAAGACCGTACTTCTTGCGCTCAATAACACGTGCATCACGTGAAAGGAATCCAGCCTTCTTAAGTGCTGGACGGTTTGCTTCACGATCGATCTCGTTGAGTGAACGTGCAACACCTAGACGAAGTGCGCCAGCCTGACCTGAAACTCCACCACCGTTGATGCGAGCAAATACATCGTATGTACCTTCTG
>CAYNYE010000102.1:0-3834 GCA_964401345.1 uncultured Candidatus Planktophila sp. | reverse complement strand
TAGCTTTAGTTGAAGAGGTTCGTAAAGCGGTTCGCGAAGGTAGCGGCGCAGAGATTCTGGCTCAACTTTCCGTTGAAGATTCAGTTCAGCTGGTTCGAGCATTTAGTACCTATTTCCATTTAGCAAATGTGGCAGAACAGGTTCACCGCGCACGAGTGCTTGCTGAAGCGCGCGCAACTGGTGGTTCATGGTTGGCGCGTGCAGTAGATCGCATCGATGCTGCAATGAAAGCGCAAACACCGGGTCATGAGCTAACTAAGGAAGAGATCACTCAATGGGTTAGCGCAATGTCTGTGCGTCCAGTTTTCACCGCACACCCAACTGAAGCTGCGCGTAGATCAGTTTTAAACAAGCTGGGAAGCATCGCAGATTTACTCGATGATCCCCGTAACCCGTCGCAGCAAGATCGCTTAGCTGAAACTGTAGATCTGTTGTGGCAAACCGATGAACTGCGTTTGGGACGTCCAGAGCCTTTGGATGAAGCGCTCAACGCGTTGTATTACTTAGATGATTTGTTTACTGAAACAGTTCCAGAAGTTCTCAATGACTTTGCCAAAGAGATGAAGCGAATTGATGTCGAAGTTCCGATCACCGCTCGCCCACTGTCCTTTGGAAACTGGATCGGCGGAGATCGTGATGGAAATCCAAACATCACCGCTGAGGTCACTACTGATGCGATGGAGTTACAGGTTTCGCACGCGATCCGTGTAACGATCGCAGCGATGAACGCTTTGCGCCAAATGTTGTCGGTTTCGACCAAAATTGTTGGGGCAACACCCGAACTCACCGCATCGGTTGAAAATGATTTGAAGCATATTCCAGAGTTTGAACCTCGTTTCTTACGCCTTAATGCTGAAGAGCCATACCGTTTAAAGGCAACTGCGATCGTTCACCGCTTGGCATTTACTCGTGATCGCCATGCAAAGGGTGCACCACATGTGGCTAATCGTGACTATGCAAACACTGCAGAGCTGCTTGCTGATTTAGTTCTTATGCGTGATTCGCTTTTGGCACACCGCGGTGAATTAATTGCTACAGGCTTACTTGAGCGCACTATCCGCACTATCGCTGCCTTCGGAATCAATCACGCAACTATGGATGTTCGTGAGCATTCAGATGCGCACCACAATGTTTTAAAGCAGATCGTTGGCATTGATGGCTACCTTGAAAAGTCACATGATGAAAAGTTTGAAATCCTGACCAAGTTACTGGCAGATGATGTGCGTTTTGATACTTCTAAACTTGAAGCCTTAGGCAAGAAAACAGTAGATACCTTTATTGCTATTAATGATTTGATTGATCGCTTTGGCCCTGAAGCGATTGAAACCTATATTGTTTCGATGACTAAGGGTGCAGATGATTTAGTTGCTGCTGTTGTTATTGCACAGCAGGCAGGTTTAGTTTCATTGAAGGAGAAGAAAGCTCGAATTGGTTTTGCGCCTTTGCTTGAAACTGTTGCAGAGCTTCGTGCTGCTGGTGAGATCCTTGAAAAACTGTTGAGCAATCCTGCTTACCGCGCAGTTGTGACTCTTCGTGGTGATGTTCAAGAGGTAATGCTCGGTTATTCAGATTCTAATAAGGATGCAGGAATCGCAACCAGCCAGTGGGAGATTCACAGAGCTCAACGTTCATTGCGCGATGTAGCAATGAAACATGGTGTGAAGTTGTGTTTGTTCCATGGTCGCGGTGGCTCTGTTGGTCGCGGTGGTGGACCAACGTATGACGCGTTGATCGCACTTCCTTGGGGATCTGTTGATGGACAGATCAAGATGACAGAGCAAGGTGAAGTCATTAGCGACAAGTACGCGCTGGCATCACTTGCTCGTGAAAATGTAGAACTCACTCTTGCTGCATCACTAGAGGCGACAATTCTTAATCGTGGACCACGTCAAAGTAAGGAAGAGCTTGCTGCGTGGGGCGATTGCATGCAGTTAGTGAGCGATGCTTCATTTACGCGATATCGCGCATTGATTCAGCAGCCTGATCTACCCGCCTACTTTTACTCTTCAACTCCGGTTGAGCAGCTGGGCGATCTCTTCTTGGGTTCACGTCCTTCGCGTCGTCCCGATGCAGCGGGCGGTCTAGATTCTTTGCGCGCGATTCCGTGGGTATTTGGCTGGACTCAATCACGACAGATTGTGCCTGGCTGGTTTGGTGTTGGCTCTGGATTGAAGGCGGCACGTGAAGCTGGGCATTCAGCGCTACTGGCGCAGATGCTCAAGGAGTGGCACTTCTTCACAACCTTTATTAGCAATGTTGAGATGACCTTAGCTAAGACTGATCTGGCACTTGCCAAGCGTTACGTCGAAACACTTGTTCCGGCAGAGTTGCATCACTTCCTTGATGAGATTCAAGCAGAGTTTGATTTAACGGTCTCTGAAATTCTGACTCTGACAAAGAAGACAAGTTTGCTAGGCGATCAAGAGATCTTGGCGCGTACCTTGCAAGTACGTGATGCATACCTTTCACCAATTCACTTGTTGCAGGTGAATCTGCTCAAGCGCGTTCGTGACGCTGGCGAGGCTGCAGATCCAGTCTTACGTCGTGCTTTGTTGTTAACAATCAATGGTGTTGCTGCAGGACTACGTAATACAGGTTGATTTAACTATTGAATGCAGATTGTGTTGCTTCAAGACCCTTACTAATTAAAGACTCAACTACATCTGCACCACGATCAATAAATTCAGCTAAATCCTTTTGCTCAACCTTTGAAAAAGCTTTCAAAACAAAATCTGCAGGATCTTGCTGTCCCATTGGACGACCAATACCCAAACGGATTCGATAGTAATTAGGAGTTCCAAAGCTTGAAGTCATTGATTTCAAGCCATTATGTCCATTGTCTCCCCCGGCAAGCTTTGTTCTAATCGCTGCAAATGGAATATCTAGCTCATCATGGAGCGCAATAATGTTTTCGGGTTCTACAGAATAGAAATTAGCTAGAGCTTTTACCGGTCCACCGGTTTCATTCATGTAGCTCTTAGATTTACCGATGATCACAGAGTGCGCATCAATACCAACGCCTAGTTTGAAGGCTGCGATATCTGTGCGGGATTTGTGTGAAGAAAACTTTACTGAATGGCGTCGAGCGAGTTCATCGATCACCATCTGGCCGATGTTATGACGGGTGGCAGCGTATTGATCTCCTGGATTACCCAGTCCCACTACCAACCACGTCATAACAACAAACCCTAAGGGTTAAGCCTTACTTTTTATTGCTTATTCAGCTGCTGGAGCAGCTGCTGTTGCATCTGCTGCTGGTGCTGCGGTTTCTTCAGCTGCTGCTGTTGACTTCTCTGACAAGTGAACAACGATCATCTTTGGATCTGAATCAAGTTCAACACCTGCTGGAAGCTTTACATCAGCTGCGTACTTTGAAGTACCTGATGCAAGGCCCTGGATATCTAGCTCTAGGAAGTTAGGGATAGATGAAGCATCTACGCGAACTTCGATTGTGTTGTTAACGTGCTCAAGGATTCCGTCACGATCGTGCTCACCAACTGTGTGAACAGGAACTGAAACAACAACCTTCTCACCACGACGAACTAGAACTAGGTCGATGTGCTCGAGGATCTGCTTGAGTGGATCGCGAACGATCACCTTTGGAAGTGTCAGCTCGCTCTTGCCATCAATTGTGATGTCGAGAAGAACGTTTGATTGCTTAAGAGCAACGCCGATTTCCTTAGCGTTAAGAGTGATGTGAAGAGGCTTCTCTCCGTGACCATAAATAACCGCTGGAACTCAACCATCGCGACGTGCACGACGTGATGCGCCCTTTCCAAACTCAGTACGGGTGGTTCCGACGATCTTTACTTCTGCCATGAAAAAACTCCTGTC
>CAYNYE010000101.1:0-3850 GCA_964401345.1 uncultured Candidatus Planktophila sp. | reverse complement strand
ACCGGAAACTTTGAGTAAGGCGCATATGCCATCTTCATCGCACCAATTGCTGATTGATGAATTGTTTCCCAGTTAATTGTTGTCATCGAAGTCCACCACGACGGTATGGAATTCCGTCGGCTGCTGGCATGCGCAATCTTTGCGATGCCAACGCCATAACAAGAATTGTTGCGATGTAAGGAGTCATTGTTACCAACTGTCCTGGAAGCTCATCAACTGCAAAGTAGAACCACAAAGTAAATCCTGCAGCTGCAAGGCTGAAGATCGCACCAAGCTGCTTGCCGGCTTTGAACTTACGGAAAGCAACAAATGCCAAGATTGCAACGATAAACAAGAGAAGCGCGTGGATCGCCGCTGAATCGCGAAGCTGTAGCGCATCGGCAAAGCCAAATAATCCAGCACCTGCAAGTAATCCACCTGGACGGTAGTTACCAAAGAGCAGCGCGGCTAGACCGATGTATCCACGTCCAGCGACTTGATTTTCTTGATAGTTGCTTGCCGCAACAATCGCTAAGAAACCACCGCCTAATCCAGCAAAACCACCTGAAATCAAGACACCTGCATACTTCATGGCGTACACATTTACACCCAGTGATTCAGCTGCGACTGGAGCTTCACCAGCACTGCGCAGACGCAGACCAAAAGCGGTGCGCCACAAGATGAAGTACGAGATTGGGACAAAGGAGATCGCAACAACCGTTACATATGAAACATCTCCAGTTAGACCCCGAAGGATTGACGCAAGATCTGAAATGAAGAACCAGTTGAGATTTGCAATTGAACCCAGTAAATCAGGGCTCTTCCAGCCAAAGTAGTGACCGCCTGAGAGAACTGGCAAACCATTTAGGGAGATCGATTCAATTCCTGGAGACTGTGATGGGCCTGGCCATGATCCGCCTTGATACAACAAGGTTGATAAGTAGCGCACGAGACCAGCTGCGATGATGTTGATTGCAACACCTGAAACAACATGATCTACTCCGAAAGTAACGGTGGCGATCGCATGCACTAATGCACCAACAGATCCAAAGATCATTGCTGCAAATAATCCGACCCAAGGTCCATGTTGTGAACCGATATATCCACCGGCCCAGGCACCCATAATCATCATTCCTTCAAGACCAATGTTTACAACACCGGCTCGCTCTGAGAACAAACCACCTAGCGCTGCAAGAACAATTGGAACCGAAAGTAACAAGGCTGCAGAGGCTGTTCCTGTGCTTGTTAGATCTGATGCACCTGTAATGATGCGAATCGATGCCAAGACAAAAACCAGCATTGTGGCGTAACGAAGAATCTTCATGGCTTTCATGCCTGAACCACCTTTGCTAGCTCCTTGCTTTGCAGAGTTAATCTAAATCGTCGAACAACTTCGTATGCAACAACAGAGCTCAAAAGAATTGAACCCTGCATAATCACATAAGTCTCTGGAGCAATATCGATGAGCTCTAGAGCTCTTGAACTTACTTCTAGGAAACCAAATAGCAATGCGCTGATCGCCATACCGCCCGCTGAGTTACGACCCAACAATGCGACTGCAATTGCAGAGAAGCCAATGCCTGCGCGGAATCCAAGGTTGTATGAGTGTGTCTGGCCCAATACTTCAGGTAAACCTGAAAGACCAGCGATCGCACCGGAAATAACTAGCGCAATAAAGGTCATCTTCTTTGAGTTCACTCCGCTAACGCGTGCTGCGATTGGATTTAACCCAGATGCGCGAAGTTCAAAACCAAAGCGGGTGCGATTAACAACAAACCAGAAGATCAATCCCAAAGCCACTGCTACGAAGAACATTCCGTAGACGCCACCGCCAGGTTGATCTTCGACTCCAAGTTTGCGAAGCAAAGGCATCAAATCTGGAACCTGTGCTGAAGCTGGAAGCTCCTTAGTTTGAAGGTTATTTGACCCGTCTTCGACCAAAGCAAAGTGCTTAGACAAAAGGTAAGCAGATAATCCACCAGCTAAGGCGTTAAGCATGATGGTTGAAATAACCTCATTCACGCCGCGCTTTACCTTCAGGTAAGCGGCAATCGCCGCCCATAATCCACCAAAGGTCATAGCAATGATGAATACAACTGCAACATGCAGAACTGGTGGAAGCACAAACATGGCGCCGATGTAACAGCTAAACAATGCGCCAAGTCGTAACTGACCTTCCACACCGATATTAAAGAGTCCTGCTCTAAAAGTTACCGCGATTGCAATCGCTGCAATGTAGTAAGGGGTCGCTGTATTGATCACTTCCATTAGTGATCCAGCTGTAGTTCCAAACTCCCACATAGTCTTAAAGGCTTCAACAGGTGATTTCTTACTTGCGATTACCGC
Organism: uncultured Candidatus Planktophila sp.; assembly: GCA_964401345.1. Taxonomy (GTDB): domain Bacteria; phylum Actinomycetota; class Actinomycetes; order Nanopelagicales; family Nanopelagicaceae; genus Planktophila. The sequence goes on along the minus strand of CAYNYE010000101.1, from coordinate 1,525 downwards.
AAGGCTAGAGATCAAAATTGAGAAGATCGCTGCAGCTAATGGGGCGGCGATCGCGAGACCGATCTTGCTTGGCGTTAACTTTCTGGTCAGTGAGTTACTCATGCCGCACCTGTCATCGCTGAGCCAAGCTGCTCAGGGGTTGTTTTAGCTGGATCTAATTCTGCGGTTAACTTGCCGCGCAACATAACCAGCAATCGATCTGACATTCCGATTAACTCCTCTAGATCTGCTGAGATCAAAACAATTGCCATTCCCTTTTCACGGGCCTTTCGCAGCACATCCCAAATTGCACCTTGTGCTCCAACATCAACACCGCGGGTTGGATGAGAAGCCACCAATAGAGCAGGTGCCTTACTCATTTCACGACCGACAATAAACTTCTGCTGATTTCCACCAGATAGTGCTGCCGCCAAAGTTTCAGGTCCAGGTGCGCGAACATCAAACTCCTGCATGATTGTGCGGGTGCTATCAATTGTTGCCTTTTTATCAATCACAAAGCCACGCATTACTGGCTTACTTCTTTGATGTCCCAGAATTCGGTTCTCCCATAATGGAGATGTCATCATTAATGCTTGGCGTTGACGATCCTCAGGGATTAAGCCAATTCCCAAATCATGACGCTCTGCCACGCTCAATTCATCCATAGATTCACCGTGGAATTCGATTGACCCGGTGTAATCCCGCAGACCCATAATCGCTTCTACTAATTCGGCCTGACCATTACCTTCAACACCTGCAATGCCAACAACTTCGCCTGCATGCAGATTAAAGGTGATGTTTGAAATCAGATCACGACTTCCGGTCGCTGTTGGAATAGAAACATCCTTAAGCGCCAACGTAATTTCATCACGGCGTGTGTGACCAAGGGTTGATGGCTTTGGAAGTTCACTTCCGACCATGAGCTCAGCCAATTGACGAGCCGTTACATCCTTTGACTTAACTTCAGCAACGGTTGCACCTTGTCGAACAACGGTTACCTCATCAGCTACGCGCAACACCTCATCAAGTTTGTGAGAGATAAAGATAACCGCCATACCCTTGGAGCGAAGACCTTCAAGAGCCTGGAAGAGATCATCTACCTCTTGTGGAACCAACACTGCGGTCGGTTCATCAAAGATCAAAATATTTGCGCCGCGGAATAAAACCTTCAAGATCTCAACTCGTTGACGCTGCCCAACACCTAGCTCTTCAACTAAAACATCGGGATCAATATCGAGACCATACTGAGCAGCCATCTCAACAATCTTTGTGCGAGCTGCTGCAAAATCAATTGTTGCTCCATGCTTTGGTTCGGAGCCTAAAATAATATTTTCAAGAACAGTGAAGTTATCCGCCAACATAAAGTGCTGGTGCACCATTCCGATACCTGCATCAATCGCATCATTCGGATTCTTGAAGTTAACCTCTTTGCCGTTAACTAAGATTTCGCCACTATCGGGGCGTTGCATGCCGTACAAAATCTTCATAACTGTTGACTTACCAGCGCCATTTTCACCAACTAGTGCGTGCACAGTTCCAGTTTCAA
>CAYNYE010000100.1:2590-3884 GCA_964401345.1 uncultured Candidatus Planktophila sp. | reverse complement strand
TCTGCTTCAAGACGTACTCGCGCAGATCCTGGAACTACCAACATGCGAAGCGATGGTGCGATCTTCTTGCCCTTCAAAATATCTGCCGCTGCGCGAAGATCTTCAATTCGGCCATTGGTGCAAGAACCCAAGAAAACAGTGTCAATCGCTATCTTCTTCAGTGGCGTTCCTGCCTCTAGACCCATATAGACAAGTGCGCGTTCAGCCGCGGTGCGCTGTTCTGAGTCAGCAAAATCTGCTGGGTTAGGAACAACTGCATTCAATGGAAGTCCCTGTCCTGGGTTGGTACCCCACGTTACAAATGGCTCAAGTTCATCAGCATTGAGATTTACCTCAACATCAAACTGTGCATCTGCGTCGGTGTAGAGAGATTTCCAGTACGTAACCGCTGCATCGAAATCTTCAGGTGCATGGGGCTTGCCCTTAATGTAATCAAAGGTGGTTTGATCAGGTGCAATTAAACCTGCGCGTGCGCCAGCTTCAATAGACATATTGCACACAGTCATTCGAGATTCCATTGAGAGCGCACGGATTGCACTTCCGCGATATTCGATGACGTAGCCTTGTCCACCACCGGTGCCAATTTTGGCGATGATCGCAAGAATAATGTCCTTTGAGGTTACGCCAGGCTTAAGTGTTCCCTCTACATTGATCGCCATTGTCTTTGGTCGTTGCAACGGCAAGGTCTGAGTTGCTAATACATGCTCTACTTCTGAAGTTCCGATACCAAAAGCTAATGCGCCAAAGGCACCATGAGTTGAAGTGTGCGAATCTCCACACACAATTGTCATTCCTGGCTGCGTGATTCCGAGCTGTGGTCCAACAACGTGGACGACGCCTTGATCCTTATCGCCTAGTGAGTGAATGCGAACACCGAATTCGGCGCAGTTTGCGCGCAAGGTATCTACCTGCAACTTTGAAACAGGATCAGCGATTGGCTTATCAATATCAATCGTTGGAACGTTGTGATCCTCTGTAGCGATTGTTAAATCTGGACGGCGCACTGGACGACCTGCAAGACGCAAACCATCAAAGGCTTGCGGGCTAGTTACCTCGTGAATTAAATGAAGATCGATGTAAATCAGATCTGGTTCGCCATCTGCTTGGCGAACAACATGCTCTGCCCAAATCTTCTCGGCTAAAGTTTTACCCACGATCTCGTGCTCCTTTTGTGTACCCAACTTGCTGTATCAGATAATGAGATGCTAATATCACTCTGTGAACAGAAATAATAGCGGAGTTGGCGTATTAGACAAAGCGGTGGCAATTTTGAGCACCCTCGAGGCTGGCCCAC
>CAYNYE010000100.1:0-2580 GCA_964401345.1 uncultured Candidatus Planktophila sp. | reverse complement strand
CTGCTTGGCGAACAACATGCTCTGCCCAAATCTTCTCTGCTAACGTTTTACCCACGGCTTCAGTGCTCCTTTGTCATATCCAGGTTGAAGTATCAGATACTGAGATGCTAATATCACTCTGTGAACACACAGAATAGCGGAGTTGGCGTTTTAGACAAAGCGGTGGCAATTCTAAGCACCCTAGAGGCTGGTCCTCACTCATTAGCTGAGTTGGTGGCTGCCACTGGAATCGCGCGACCTACCGCGCATCGTTTAGCTGTTGCCCTCGAATTCCATCGCTTGGTTGCCCGTGATTTAACGGGACGTTTTGTTCTGGGCCCACGTTCTGGAGAGCTTGGCGCAGCAGCAGGCGAGGATCGCTTGTTGGCCGCTGCCGCTCCGGCACTTTCTGCACTTCGTGATGCAACTGGTGAAAGCGCTCAGCTCTATCGCCGCCAAGGTGATCTTCGTATTTGTGTAGCCGTTGCTGAACGATTATCAGGTCTTCGAGATTCCGTACCCGTTGGTGCAGCTTTAACAATGCAGGCAGGATCTGCCGCTCAAATTTTGTTGGCGTGGGAAGACTCTGAAAAAATACATCGCGGATTAACCAATGCACGTTTCACCGCGGCGCAGTTATCTGCTGATCGACGTCGTGGTTGGGCGCAATCAGTTGGAGAGCGTGAAGCAGGGGTTGCATCTGTCTCAGCACCGGTGCGCGCACCTAATGGCAAGGTAATAGCTGCGGTAAGCATTAGCGGCCCGATCGAACGTCTAGGACGTCAACCAGGCCGCATTCATGCCGCTGCAGTGGTTGCTACCGCTGCTCGTCTGACTGAACACCTAGCTCGCGAATAACACGCGAAATAGTTGAAAAGGAAAAACCTTTTCGCTGCAGAAGAGATTGAATTCTGCGAATTTGAACCTCTGGCTCTAATCGACTCATCGTGCTGTACTTTCGCATCGCCAATGAAAATGCGGTGCGGTACTCCGACTCATCATCAATCTCATCCAGAGCTTCATCAATACTTTGCTGATCTACTCCCCTAGTGCGAAGTTCTGAGGCGATGATCCTCTTTGACAACTTCTTTGAGGTGTGACGTGATTGAGTCCACGCTTTGGCAAACTCAGAATCGTTGATCAACCCTTTTTCTTGAAGTCTAAAAACAGTTGCATTGGCAACATCATCCTCGACCCCGCGCTTTTTAAGATGATCCAGAAGCTCACCCTTACTCTTTGCACGTGCAACCAAGGCGTTTAATGCGATGGTATTTGCGATTGAGTAAGGGTCAGCCTCGTGGTCTACCTTTACAAATTCAAGCATTGGAGCTTAGAAATCCACCTCTGCGGCGGCCTCATCGATCGCAGCAACAAGTGCTGGATCAACCTCAACCGGTACAAAGTGTTCGCGGATCTTGTTCTCAATGTCATTAGCTAGATCTGGGTTATCAAGTAGGAATGAACGAGCATTCTCCTTGCCCTGTCCTAGTTGATCCGCCTCGTATGTGTACCAAGCACCAGACTTCTTAACGATGCCGATATCAACACCCATGTCGATCAATGAACCTTCACGTGAGATACCAGTTCCGTAGATGATGTCGAACTCAGCTTGCTTGAAAGGTGGAGCCATCTTGTTCTTGACTACCTTTACTCGGGTACGGTTACCAACTGACTCTTGACCATCCTTAAGGGTTTCAATACGACGGATATCAAGACGAACAGATGCGTAGAACTTAAGCGCCTTACCACCAGTTGTTGTCTCAGGAGAGCCGAAGAAGACACCGATCTTGTCGCGCAACTGGTTAATAAAGATCGCTGTTGTCTTTGATTGGTGAAGTGCGCCAGTAATCTTTCGTAGCGCCTGTGGCATCAAACGAGCCTGTAGACCCATGTGCGAGTCGCCCATCTCGCCTTCGATCTCGGCACGTGGAACAAGTGCTGCAACTGAGTCAACGACAACTAGATCAAGTGCACCTGAACGAACAAGCATGTCCATAATTTCAAGTGCTTGCTCACCTGTGTCAGGTTGTGAAACAAGTAGTGCATCAATATCGACACCAAGCTTCTTTGCATACTCAGAATCAAATGCATGCTCTGCATCGATGAAGGCACAGATTCCGCCAGCCTTTTGAGCATTTGCAATTGCGTGCAATGTAAGAGTTGTCTTACCTGATGATTCTGGTCCGTAAATCTCTACAACGCGGCCTCGTGGGAGTCCGCCAATTCCAAGTGCGATGTCGAGCGCGATTGAACCTGTTGGAATAACTTCGATAACCGCGTTCTGTCGCTCTGACATCTTCATAACTGCGCCTTTACCAAATTGACGTTCGATCTGGGCTAGGGCTGTGTCCAACGCTTTATTGCGTTCGCTGTTGGCTTTGTCTTGTGCTGCTTCATTGGCTTTATTGCTTTTTTCAGTAGCCACTTACATTCCTTTCGATAGAACGTCCTGCAGTGTGCAGAGCCGTTTGGTGTCGGCCCAGAAGGTACGGAGACCCAACGACGGAGTACAGAATCTCCACATCGAGTGTGGAGAAGAGCTATACGCGGAGGTTGGAACCGCTCTGGCTTTACGAGATAATTCTATCCGAACATCTGTTC
>CAYNYE010000099.1:0-3944 GCA_964401345.1 uncultured Candidatus Planktophila sp. | reverse complement strand
TATTTCCAGTTTCATAATCGGTGCGCAGATCCTTCACCATTTGGTACGGCGCTAAAACATATGAACGCATCTGATTTCCCCAAGAACCTGAGTTATCGCCCTTCAATGCATTGATCTTTGCCTGCTCTTCTTGACGGCGGCGCTCTAACAACTTGGACTGAAGTACGGCCATTGCCGTTGCCTTGTTTTGAATCTGTGAACGTTCATTCTGACAAGAGACAACAATTCCAGTTGGAATGTGGGTCAAACGCACCGCAGAGTCAGTGGTGTTAACGCCTTGGCCACCTGGACCTGATGAGCGGTACACATCAACGCGAATCTCTTTTTCATCAATCTCAATGTGATCGCTTTGTTCAACAACCGGAACTACTTCAACACCAGCAAATGATGTGTGTCGGCGGCTTTGGCTATCAAATGGTGAGATGCGAACAAGACGGTGTGTTCCTTGTTCAACTGACAAAGTTCCATATGCGTACGGTGCTGAAACTTTAAATGTTGTTGATTTGATTCCCGCTTCTTCAGCATACGAGGTTTCCAGAACATCAACCTTGAATGCATGACGTTCGCAGTACCGCAGATACATTCGCATGATCATTTCAGCCCAGTCAGCGGCTTCAACTCCACCGGCTTCAGATCGAATAGTGATCAATGCATCGCGATCGTCATACTCGCCATTCAGGAGAGTTTGAACCTCAAGTTCGCTGACGGATTTCTTAACCGCGTCCAACTCTTTCTCAGCATCTTCAATGCCACCAGGTTCACCTGCAGCTAATTCAAAGAGGATTGGTAGATCTTCTACGCGCTGGCGCAATCCCGATAACTTTGCGATCTCTGATTGCACACGAGATAAGCGGCTTGTGATCTTCTGAGCGGCTTCTGGGTCATCCCAAAGATTGGGGACTCCTGCTTCTACCTCTAGCTCCTCGGCTTGCTTACGAAGCTTTGGCAGGTCTAAAACCTTTTCAATTGAAACAAGGGTCGCATCAATCGCGTCGATCTCTAATTGATACTCGCGTGCGGCCATGAGGTAAGGATAGCCAACTCAGGAAGGTCAGGCGAACAGGTAAATACCTCGCGCGAAAGGATCATGATTAATTCGAGGCATCTTTTGTCAATAACTCCTAGACGCCCTCGGGTTATCGAGTGAGTATTAACTAAGGAGTGTGAGTGCTAAATAATGAGTGTGAGTGCTAAATAATGAGTGTGACTCTCAATAAATTGAAACATCAGTGAGTTCAATGAACTCTGAAGCCAAACAAATAGAAACCCTCTTGAACCTTGTTCGTGGTGCCCGCGCTTGCTGTAAGGAAAACTGAATTAGTGGTCGTGAATGGAACTTTGAAAGGTAATTGCATCTCAGAACGAGTACTAATTTCTAGTGATGCACCATCACAGGAAAAGTTTGTGAGTTGAATGCCTTTTAGTTGCTGCCATTTCATATCGCTCTCATCATTGCTCCATGCGTTGAGTTCAAGAAGAACTTCCACTCCGCCTCTTGCGCAGTCAATTGGAATCACTGGGTGAGCTCGATGTGTTGCTACCGCTATTGGTGCTGTGAACATGTTGGCTTTACCTTGGTAATACTCACTCTTGTCTAATGTGTGGACCCCACGTTGTGCTGCAGCCTCAGTAGCCTGAACCAAGGATCTCTTAGCGACAATTAGCGCAGAGACATCTGTCATCACCATAAGGGAAGCAACGGTGATAACGAAGAGCCCGATCACGACAACTGAAATCGAACCTGTATCGGAAACCAACTTACGGCGCACAAGCCCAAGAAATAACTCTCTGCTTGGTGATTTAGAGCCACGGACTGAGATGCTCTTGCGCACTCGCTGAAACCTTTCGGTTAGTTTCGTCATCAATAAATGTAAGGGTTAACTTGATTCGACCGTTTGCTGTTAGGCATGGAAAATGCGAGCAATCCATACTTGTACGCAGTGAAGAAAGCTCCGAATCACTGAGATTCCACTGTCTGCCAAGTAATTGAGCGGCTTTCCCCGAAAGCTCTTGGCCAGCTCCATCGCTCTCACTGATTACATACACTCGCAAAACTTCCCGTGCCATTGATCTGGCGATCTCTTCATTGGCGCTCACCGATGAAAAACTATTGAGATATATGAATATCGGAATGAAAAGCGGAATCGCTAGCGCGACAAACTCAACAATTGCTCCACCATCTTCACGTGCCAAATACTTCTTGCTTAATGTCATTGCCTTACTCAATTTCATCAACACATGAATCTCTCTTCCTTGGCTTTCTTCCTTGGCTTTCTTCCTTGGCTTTCTTCCTTGGCTTTCTTCCTTGGCTCATAAATTCGCTGCCCTTACCCTTCTCTATCCCATGCCTATTACCACTCGGATGATTCGAAGTTCATTTTTATAAGGTGCTTGGCTCAATCACAGCCACGCCAACGACATCTGTGACCGGGGTTCCACCCATGAGTTCAACTAAACCTGGAACTAATTGCGGAATCGAATGAGAACGATGAGTAACCAAGACTCGAATCTTTTCAACCCGTCCTCCGATCTCAAGAACATCGTCTCCGACTTGGAAATTTTGTGAGATCGCTCGAGCGGCAGCATCACCTTGTGCCATGGCTAAATCAGCGTTTCGAAGATTGGTCGCTGCTATAACTTGCGCGCCAATTAAGAAAAGTATGAGTAGCGGAATAATCACCAGCGCACTTTCAACGTTTCCATCTTCCCGCGCTAGGTGAAGGCGAAAACGGTTTAGAGGTTTCATCTAGCGAATTCCATTCATGGAATCTAAGGAGTTCTTCAGAATTGCAGTTAGGCGCGGTGCCGCGATTGTCCAGATTGCCGTCACTAAACCAGTGGTCATCAATACAACCAATACCCAACCTGGAACATCACCGCGTTCATCCTTTAGTCGCACAAAAAATGACCTGTGGATAGTGGTTAGTTTCTCTCGAAGGGCCAGCTCGGCTGTAACCGCCTTGTGCATTACCTTGTTCATTGTGTCCTCTTTCTATGTTTAGCTCTCTTGATTTTCGAAGCACTTCGTTTTTTGAATGTGGAATTCTTGATCCGTTTTTATTGGATGTCTGTAGTTTTTCTTTATCCTGGGGGTTCTAATTTTTTAGGTAAAAGTGTTTTATTCTTATGATTGCGAAATTTGCTCCTTTTCCTGGTGAAATAAAAAGCCTTTGTGAAAGTTAATCTCTGTGCTGAAAACGCCAGCAGCGATACGAGATGCTGTGGATATTGCAGCCAAATCGCGGACCCTAATGTGGTCACATCCACTGGCATGAACACTTTGGTTGACGTGCATATCGGGTTACTCCCCCTCGAACAGGAGATAAGTAATCAAAAGTGAGTTGAGCGCCAATAAACTCGCTCGCTCCTGTATCAATGAATTGCAAAACAGAGTGCGATGCAACTCCTGCGACTTGATAGCCAATTGATACTGGTAGCTCATCAAGGTGTGTAGTCACTGGCTGCAACCGATCCATACCGAATCGTTCTGAAATCCCTAACTCAATGCATTCCTTGCAAGGAGACTTGGCAGGAATAACGAGCGGGCCACACAAGGCTGCACCACCAACAACTTGTCCAACAAAGAGATGATCAATTCCATCGCGCATAAATTGAGCAATCAATTCTTCCGGATATTGACCGACCACTATTCGTAAATTTCTTTCAGGGATAGCGGCGTTAATTGTTCCCTTGACATTTTTGGACGGCGTTGGGAAAAGTGACCACTCGCGCGCAAGCTCTTCAAGTCGATTCACGTAATTCAAACCGTAATCAGTTGTTCGAAGCACTCCTGTGCCTAAATCTGCATCCCCAATCGCTCCATTTCCTCGTCTTGAAGTAATGGAAAAGCGAGTATTTGTGACGCCGCTTGCTAATAGTGCGTTGTAAATAAGGGTCGCTACGCGATTGCTTCCGTAGATTTCTACGCCGAAGTTCTGGCGGGC
>CAYNYE010000098.1:1441-4183 GCA_964401345.1 uncultured Candidatus Planktophila sp. | reverse complement strand
CCGTATGCCAATAAACCACCGATCAAAATATTAATAACGTGGCGCTTTAAGTAGTACTGGCCATCTAAACCGTTTCGGATGTACCAATCGCGGGTTGCAGCCCACACCAGCAAAGTTCCGATAATCAAGAGCAGTGAGACCACTGCGGTTAGTACTGGATCCCAACCATGAAGCAAAGATTGGCGGCTACGTCGATACAACCGTTGGCGTGCGTGAATCTGACTCACTTGCTCGCCTCCTTAGGTTTAGTAGCTGGTGAGATCTTAGGCAGTTTGGTTGGAGGTTTACCTTCTGGGAACAACGCCGCGCCAGGAACTACCTTGTTTCCAACAACTCCAAAGAGAGACTCATAAATTCTTCTGACACCAACACCAGATGTTGATGCACCGAAACCACCTTGACCAACCATCATGACAACTGCGTAACGTGGATTCTTGCTTGGTGCATACGAAGCAAACCACGATGTGTCATCTTTGAGCGATCCATTGGGATTGCGACCAAAGACTTGACCGGTTCCAGTCTTACCGCTGATTTCAACAGGGAAACCTGCAAAGACCCCAGCACCAGTTCCGCTAACAACTACTTCTCGCAATGAACTGCGCAAGAAAGCTAAGTTAGATGGAGCGGTCTTTACCGTTCCCAATCGCTTTGGTGTAAATGTCTTGACAACAGTTCCATCGGTTTTAACGATTGCTTTAGCAACTGTCATCTGCCAAATAGTTCCGCCATTAGCAATCGCTGCATACATCTGAGTTAACTTCAAAGGTGTAAGAACGGTGTCACCTTGACCAATAGAAAAGTTCACCGCATCTCCGGCACGGATCTTGTCACCATCGACACAGTTTTCTTCAGCTAGTTGCAACAGGAACGGGGTTTGCTGAGCCTTAGTTGCTCGCTCTTTGTAGTTACAGTAGAAATCTTTGTTCTGCTGGTACCAGCTCTTCTTGTAATCGCGATCTGCAAGGCGAGAAGTTGATTCAGATGGAAGATCGATTCCAACCTTCTGGGTGATGTTGAAAGCCTTAGCCGCCTCAAAGAAGTAATCATTTGGGTTTGATTTTGGCTTTAAACCACCATCGCGCAGCCATTCATCAAAGGCGATTTGGTACCAAATGGTGTCGCAGGAAACCGCCATGGCTTTCTTCATATCCATCGTGCCCTGGTTTTTGCTATCAAAGTTCTGGAAAGCACGTGTCCCCACTTGTACCTGGGATGGACACTTGTAATTGGCATTTAAGTCATACCCGGCGGATGCTGCAGCTAGAACTGAGACAACCTTGAAGGTAGATGCAGGCGCGAACAAACCTTGCAATGCTCGATTAAGTGCAGGAACAGATTTCTTTTCACTAAAGAGATCTTCGGCTTGCTGAACAGTTAAACCCTTTTCCCACGCGTTTGGGTCATAGGTTGGATATGAAGCAAGCGCCAAAATTCTTCCAGTCTTGATATCCATAACAACGGCGGCACCTGAATCAGATGTGTAACCACTTGCACGACCACGGAGTACCGCATCCTTCAGGGCTTTTTCTGCCGCAGCTTGCAAGCGAACATCAAGGCTTGTCACCAAGTGATCTCCCGCAACCGGCTTTGTATTTTGGCTCTCGCGGGTAATTGATTCTTTGCGATCAACAATTACTGTTCGGATTCCAGGTTCACCACGCAAGAAAGAGTCGTACTGAATCTCAAGTCCGGATTTACCAATTGATTCGCTGCGGAAATACTGCTTGCCATTTCCCTTTAACAAATCTGTTTCAGTCAATGGTCCGACATAACCCAGGACATGTGCGGCGTTTACATCCAAATAACTTGGATAGTTTCTGATTGCAACTGGTTGTGCATCCACGCCCGGAAATGAATCGGAGCGTTCAACAATTTGCAGCGCGATGTCAGGATCTGCTGACTTGGTAATTGGAATCGGCTGGTATCTAGAACCTTGCCAACATCCAGCCTTCTGGCCCTTTGGAAGTTCACCGCATAAACGAGTGTTTTGATAAATATCTTTGTATTGAAGATTAAGTAATTTAGCGAGGCGCTTCATGACACCGACGCCCTGATCTTCCAGCTTGTCGATCGCGATGCGGTCGATTGTGATCGCTAAACCAGCCTTATTCATAGCTAATGGCACGCCAAAACCATCAACAATCAAGCCTCGGGTAGCTGGCGCTACAACATCACGACTTTGAATACTTAATGCTGCATCTTTGTACTTTGGTCCTGCCGCGACCTGCAGATAGAAAAGGCGACCAAATAAGGCAACCATAAGAGAAACAATCAGAATCTGAACAACCAGTAAGGCTAAACGTGATCTGCTGTTCATATCGCGGACCTTGAATCAAAGATCAAAGCATGAAGTCGAGTAAAGACTGGAAGCATGATTGGTGATACCAAGAGCGCCCAGATACTCATTCCAATTAAAGAGATAAAGATCTGACCAAATGAGCCGGTTGAAACGCCTAGAAGTGCACCGGTTACGAGGTAAGCGATTTCTACAAAGAAGTTGGCAACGACAACAAAGAAGACAATTCCGATGGCGTTGGCATGAACATTGTCATCGCCGTACCCGATGTATGAAATGGCATAGCCAGCTAACAACATAATCAAAGTCCACTGACCAAAAGGTCCAGCTGCACTTTGCGATAAATCCATCAACATTCCGGCGGCAAAACCAATAACCGCTGCAACCTCAGGTTGGCTCAGTACCGCCCAGGTTAAAGCGAAGATTAAGAGAATTGAGAATCCCCC
>CAYNYE010000098.1:0-1341 GCA_964401345.1 uncultured Candidatus Planktophila sp. | reverse complement strand
AAGGGACGGTTAGCAACACTTCCGCGAGCTAACAAAACATCGCCTTCTTTAACTTCTGTTGAATTATCAAGCAATTGCAGGCTTGCTGAGCGGTTTCCGCGACCAGAAAGGATGCCTATTTGCTGTGAACCAGCGATGCGAGCTCCGACCTTAAATGCAGGATCGCTTGCTAGTTGGATCAATGCCGAGTTTGGATAAACATCTTTAACTACACCGGCTAAACCAAACTGCGACAGAACAGTCATGTTCTTTTTGATTCCGGCGTTGCTTCCTGAGTCAATGGTGATTGTCTGTGTAAAGGATTGAGATGAACCATGGCTAATCACCTTGGCGTTAACAACTTTGTAGCCAGCCATTCCAGCTAAATCCAAAATATCTTCGAGCTGCTTTAGCTGCCCATCGGCGTTCTTGCGATTGAGCAGTTTGATCTTTAGATTCGCATTCTCCGCTTCAAGCTTTTCAATCTGTGAACGCGTACGTCCCAAGTGCGTGACATCTGAGAAGAAATCTTTAACTGGGTTTAGGACAACCGCTCCAGCGCGCTGAAATGGTGAAAGCACGGTTTGAGTTCCCTGCTTAAAACCTTCGATGACCTTTACGCCGCGAAGATCTAAGGTGATCAGAAAAAGCGAGGTGACAATCAAGATCACCAGCAACAAACGTGCGCGACCTTCACCGCCGTTACGCATTGAAAGAAGACCTTATCGACGTGGCTCGGAGATTAGAACCTTCTCAAGAGCTTCAAACTCTTCGATGCACTTTCCGGAACCTTCAGCAACTGCATCCAATGGACGCTCTGCGATGTGAATTGGCATTCCGGTCTCTTTGCGAAGACGCTCATCAAGTCCCTTAAGAAGTGCTCCACCACCGGTGAGAACAATTCCGCGGTCCATTAAATCTGATGCAAGCTCTGGTGGAGTCTTATCCAATGTGCTCTTCACTGCGTTAACAATTGAGTTCACTGGCTCTTCAAGTGCTTTACGAATCTCTGCTGCAGATACAACGATTGTCTTTGGAAGACCCGTTGCTAGATCGCGACCGCGAATCTCTGCATCATTTTCTCCAGCTAGTGGGTATGCAGAACCGATCGCCATCTTGATCTCTTCTGCAGTGCGCTCTCCCAAAAGTAGGGAGAATTCACGCTTAACCCAGTTAATAATTGATTGATCAAGCTCATCGCCACCTACACGGATAGAGAGTGAAGTCACGATTCCACCCAGTGAAATAACAGCAACCTCAGTTGTTCCGCCTCCGATATCAACGACCATGTTTCCTGTTGGTTCGTGAATTGGTAGACCTGCACCAATTGCAGCAGCCATTGGTTCTTCAATGATGTAAACC
>CAYNYE010000097.1:0-4247 GCA_964401345.1 uncultured Candidatus Planktophila sp. | reverse complement strand
TTTGCTTTGCTTTTGCGCGGCCGCGACCCATGGGCGACCTCCTTCACTAATTGCTATGCGTCAGGGAGGTAGGTTATCGCGCTTGGCAACTACCTTCCACCGCCCTTTGAGCGCTAAAGGGGCAGGAATTGAGCCAGATCAGCCCGTAAACCCGAGGCCAGAACCGCACCACTGTCCACCGCTTGATCCCAGGAGAGCTCGCCTGCGGCCAGGGCCAGCCAGGTCTGGGCATCCATCTCAATGGTGTTTGGCGGGGTTCCACGGGTGTGGGTTGGGCCTTCGCCACATTGAACCGCGGCGTATGGAGGTATTCGAACTTCAATCGCACGTCCTGGAGCTTTAACTGTCAGCGCATTCAAGGTGGTTTTTACTTGTTCCAAAATAATGGGATCGCGCATTGTTAAACCTATTTAGCGAATTGAAGCAGCTGAGTACTGTGCAGCCTCTTTGAATTTCGCCGTGATGAGATTTACTCGATTAACAACTCGAGCAACTTGTTGTTGAGCATCTCCAGCAAAATCTAAAGGTTGACCGATTAATTGATCGAGCGCTGCGCGGTCTAATGGAATTCGAGAATCGGCAGCAACATCATCAAAGAAAGTGTTTGCTTTGCCTTCACGGGTAGAGATCGTCGCCTTGAGGGCAAGCTCTTTGATTGCTTCATGTGCAACTTCGCGACCGACCCCAGCTTTAACAGCTGCCATTAAAACCTTTGTCGTTGCCAAGAATGGAAGTTGGCGCTCTAGCTCTGCATTGATCAATGCTGGAAAAGTTCCGAACTCATCAAGCACAGTCAAAATAGTTTCCATCAATCCATCAAATGCGTAGAAAGCATCCGCGATTGCAACGCGTCGAACAACGCTGCATGAGACATCGCCCTCATTCCATTGATTTCCTGAAAGTTCACTGACCATTGATGCATAGCCACGTAAAACAACCGCCAGACCATTTACTCGTTCACATGAACGTGTATTCATCTTGTGCGGCATTGCGCTGCTTCCAACTTGCCCTGCTTTAAATCCTTCAGTTACTAACTCAGCACCCGCCATTAAACGAATTGAAGTTGCCAAGTTAGATGGAGCCGCAGTTAACTGAACAAGGGTTGTTAAAACATCGTAATCAAATGAACGTGGATAAATCTGACCTGTAGAATCAAGAACATTGCTAAAGCCGAGCTCCTTGGAGATTGCTTCTTCTAAAGCCTGGTGGGCCGCTGAAGTACCTAATAAATCAATGGAATCCTGCGCAGTTCCGACTGGACCCTTGATTCCGCGCATTGGGTAGCGATCCTGAAGCGCAGCTAAACGCTCATACGCGAAGAGAAGTTCTTCAGCGATTGTGGCAAAACGCTTTCCTAAAGTTGTTACCTGCGCGGGCACATTGTGTGAGCGACCCGCAATTGGTTGATCTGCATACTTAACTGATGCTTCAGCAAGGCGTGCGAGAAGCGCAACAACCTTGGTGTGAACTAATTCCAAGCCTTGGCGAATCTGAAGCGCCTCGATATTTTCAGTTAGATCGCGGCTCGTCATTCCCGCGTGAATCGCTTCGTGACCAGCTAACGCGTTGAACTCTTCAATTCGAGCTTTCACATCATGACGAGTTGCCTTTTCACGGTTATCAATTGACGCTAAGTCAATCTTTGTAATTACATTTTCGTAATCTGTAATTACATCCTTGCTAATAACATGTCCGAGCTCTGACTGTGCTCGCATGACCGCAATCCATAACTTACGTTCCAGAACGATCTTTGCTTCTGGGGAAAAGATTTGGCGCATCGCAGCTGATGCGTAACGATCAGCGAGCAAACTCATTAAATGAAATCCTTTACGACGATGGTTTGATCGCGACCGGGACCGACTCCGATTGCGCTCATTGGTGCACCTGAGATCTTTTCAAGGAATGCAACGTAATCCTGAGCATTCTTTGGAAGATCAGAAAGCTTGCGTGCACCAGAAATATCTTCGGTCCAACCCGCGAGGTACTCGTAAATTGGCTTAGCGTGGTGGAAATCGGTCTGAGATGCAGGAAGCTCTTCAACACGCTTTCCATCAATTTCATAAGCAACACATACTGGAATCTTTTCCCAACCAGTTAAAACATCTAACTTAGTAAGGAAGAAATCAGTTAAACCATTTACTCGAACCGCATAACGAGCGATTGGCGCATCAAACCAGCCACAGCGGCGTGCTCGACCAGTAGTTACGCCTACTTCGCCGCCAATGCGTCGAAGCGCTTCGCCATCCTCATCAAACAGCTCAGTTGGGAACGGTCCGCTTCCAACGCGTGTTGTGTAAGCCTTTAGAATTCCAATAACACGATCAATCTTTGTTGGCCCAATACCTGAGCCGGTGCACGCTCCACCCGCGGTTGGATTACTTGAAGTCACAAATGGATAGGTTCCATGATCAACGTCAAGCAACGTTCCTTGTGAACCCTCTAGAAGCACACGCTTTCCAGCCTTGAGTGCTTCATCCAAAATTAAAACGGTATCTGCAACATAAGGGCGCAAAATATCTGCGTACTTCAAATACTCTTCAAGAACTTCATCAACTTCGATGTTCTTGCGATTGAAAACCTTAATCAGAATCTGATTCTTGTCGCGAAGTGCGCCTTCTAGTTTTTGACGAAGAATTGATGGATCGAAGAGATCCTGAACGCGGATTCCAATGCGGTTAATCTTGTCTGCGTAGGCCGGTCCGATTCCGCGACCTGTCGTACCAATCTTTGACTTACCTAAGAAGCGCTCTGACACCTTGTCGATTGTGCGGTGGTAAGGCGTAATCAAATGTGCATTTGTAGAAATCAAAAGCTTGCTTGTATCGATACCGCGCTCATTTAATCCACGAATTTCTTCAAGCAGAACACTTGGATCGATAACCACACCATTAGCAATTACAGGAATCACATTTGGAGAGAGAATTCCTGATGGAAGTAGGTGAAGTGCGTACTTTTGATCACCGATAACAACTGTGTGACCAGCGTTGTTTCCGCCTTGATAGCGAACAACATAATCAACGCGATCACCCAACAAGTCGGTGGCCTTACCCTTGCCTTCGTCGCCCCACTGAGCGCCAAGTAATACCAATGCAGGCATGAGTAAAGCCTTTCCGACTAGTTGTTAATTACTTAAGTGAAGTTGTTCCTGTTGAGCGTAGATCTTCGCATGCACGAACGACGCGAGCAGCCATTCCTGCTTCAGCAAGCTTGCCCCAAGCGCGTGGATCGTAAGCCTTCTTGTTTCCAACTTCACCGTCGATCTTTAGCACGCCGTCATAGTTCTTGAGCATGTGATCAACAACTGGACGAGTAAATGCGTACTGAGTATCTGTATCTACATTCATCTTGATGACACCGTAATCAAGTGACTCGCGGATCTCTGAAAGTAGTGAGCCTGAACCACCGTGGAAAACGAGATCCATTGGCTTGCTTCCTGCCGGAAGACCGAGCTTTGCAGCTACTGCATCTTGAAGTGTTGCAAGAATCTTTGGTTGCAAGACAACATTTCCTGGCTTGTAAACACCGTGAACATTTCCAAATGTTGCTGCCACCATGTAGCGAGCGTTTACATCTGTTCCAAGGGTTTCAATTGTTAGAAGTGCATCTTCTGGAGTCGAGTAAAGCTTTGCATCGTGCTTAGCTTCGATACCGTCTTCTTCTCCACCAACAACACCGATTTCAATTTCAAGAATTGTCTTTGCAGCAACTGACATCGCCAACATTTCCTTAGCGACCTTCATGTTTTCAGTCATGTCTACCGCTGATCCATCCCACATGTGTGAGTTGAACAATGGAGCTTTGCCTGACTTAATGCGATCTGCACCAAATGCAAGAAGCGGACGCATAAAGCCATCAAGCTTTTCAGCTGGGCAGTGATCTGTGTGAATACCAATATTTACTTTGTAGTTCTTCGCAACAACATGTGCGTACTCTGCGAGCGCAACTGCTCCATCAACCATATTCTTAACGGTTGAACCAGATGCGTACTCTGCGCCACCCCAAGAGAACTGGATGATTCCATCCGACTCAGCTTCGGCAAAACCACGAATAGCTGCTGTCAGGGTTTGTGATGAAGAGACGTTAATTGCTGGATAAGCGAATGCGCCCTTTTTAGCGCGATCCAACATGTCTGCATAAATTTCAGGGGTTGCAATTGGCATAGTGTGACTCCTATGGGCTCGTTGTAAATCTTTAGACTGAGCGCTTCGTTGAGTCGTCTAGAGGCTTACGACCAATCCTCTCACCTT
>CAYNYE010000096.1:0-4275 GCA_964401345.1 uncultured Candidatus Planktophila sp. | reverse complement strand
CCAGTGGCAGCATGTCCTGCGCCTTGTTCATGGCGAACCAAGATGTGGCGAATACTGCTATCAAAGATTGGATCGTAGGCAGGAAGAATCGCACCACCTGGAATTCCAAACATCACATCGACGCCGGCAGACTCCAAAGATTGCACGAGTGAACTAGCTCCACTCATCTTCTTGCTCATATCCATCTCCTTTCGCTTCGATACTGTGTGTGGCCTTCACACTGGGGTTGAAATGAAAAAACCCTCAGATAACTGAGGGTGGCGCATGATCAAAAACCGATCACGCGCCTTTAAATCACCACCACAAATCTTGTGCTCATGCCCCTATTCTCCATTGAAGCAGGCTCAAACGTCAAGGGTTGAGATGGAGATCTCACCATTTGGGAAAAACTTGAGGGCAAAACCCTTAGCTGCAGACCGCACCCTGTGAAGCAGAGCCGACCAACTTTGAGTACTTAGCAAGGACCCCCGTTGAGTACTTATGAGTCAGAGGAGACCAGCCAACTTTGCGTGCTTCCAACTCAGCTGGATCTACCAACAAATCAAGGGTGCGATTGGTGATATCGATTCGAACTCTGTCGCCATCCTTAATGAATGCGATTGGTCCCCCATCAACCGCTTCTGGTGCAACGTGACCGACACACAAACCAGTTGATCCGCCTGAAAAACGTCCATCGGTTAATAGCAGAGTTGATTTTCCAAGACCTGCGCCCTTAATGGCACCGGTGATCATCAACATCTCGCGCATTCCTGGTCCACCCTTTGGGCCTTCATAACGAATTACAACTACATCGCCAGCTTGAATCGTTCCATTTTCAAGCGCATCCATCGCTGCTTGTTCGCGCTCAAAGACGCGTGCTGGTCCTTCGAAGTTTTCAATTCCAATTCCGGCTGTCTTACACACAGCACCTTCAGTTGCAAGCGTTCCACCAAGAATTGTGATTCCAACATCTGTCGACATCGGTGATGAAACCGCTTTTAGGATCTGTCCATCTGGATCTGGTGGCGCAATCTCTTTGAGATTTTCCGCCATCGTCTTACCGGTTACCGTTAAAACATCACCATGCAAAAGTCCTGCATCAAGCAAACCCTTAAGGACAACTGGAATTCCACCGACTTTGTCGACATCGCTCATGACAAACTTTCCGAATGGCTTTAAGTCTCCAAGCAATGGGACTTTGGAGCCAATGCGGTGGAAATCATCAAGTGAAAGATCAACTTTGGCCTCGTTTGCGATTGCCAATAAGTGAAGAACTGCGTTAGTAGATCCACCTAATGCCATCAAGATTGTGATCGCGTTTTCAAAGGCAGGCTTTGTCAAAATGTCTCGAGTGGTGATTCCTTGACGAATAAGCTCCACAACCGCTGCTCCTGACGCGATTGCATATGTATCGCGACGACGATCCACGGCAGGAGGTGCAGCTGATCCCGGCAGCGACAATCCAATTGCTTCACCGATACTTGCCATTGTGTTTGCGGTGTACATGCCTCCGCACGCACCTTCACCTGGACAAATTGCACGTTCAATTTGATCAACACGGTCTTGCGTGATGATTCCTCGAGCACATGCACCTACTGCCTCAAATGCATCAATGATGGTGACATCTTTTCCATCAACCTGGCCTGGCAATGTCGATCCTGCATATACAAAAACACTTGCAACATCGATACGTGCTGCAGCCATCATCATTCCAGGCAGTGACTTATCGCAACCAGCAAAAGTCACCATTCCATCGAGACGCTCTGCTTGCATTACACACTCGACTGAATCAGCAATTACTTCGCGGGACACTAAAGAGAAGTGCATTCCTTCGTGGCCCATTGAGATTCCATCAGAAACAGAAATAGTTCCGAATTGCATTGGGAATCCACCTGCATCAATTACGCCTTGCTTTGATGCCTTAGCTAAACGATCCAACGAGAGGTTGCACGGTGTGATTTCATTCCATGATGAGGCAATACCAATTTGAGGCTTAACCCAATCCTCATCGCCCATTCCAACTGCGCGCAACATTCCGCGAGCTGGCGCTCTTTCGAGTCCATCAGTTACGACATTAGAGCGCGGTTTCATGTTGGCCATGAGAGAATTCTACCCTCTTGATAACTCATTTATCAGTCGAATAATTGGAGCATTAACGTGTCACAAACCTCTTCACCTGAAACCCTTGATCCCACCAGATGGCGAACTCTGTTCGTTGTCGCGATTGCACAGCTCATGATCGTCCTGGATAGCTCGATCATGAATATCGCCATCCCTAGCGCAAAGGTTGAACTTGGAATATCAGATGCAAACCAGCAATGGGTAATTACCGCTTACACCTTGGCATTTGGTTCTTTGCTATTACTTGGTGGTCGAATCGGCGATTACATGGGTCGCAAAAAGATCTTCTTAATTGGTTTGATTGGATTTGCTGCTGCATCAGCACTTGGCGGCGTTGCATCAACTCAGGGAATGCTCTTTGCATCTCGTGCACTTCAGGGAGTATTTGGTGCACTCTTAGCACCAGCTGCTCTAGCAATTATTTCCGTGACCTTCACAGTTCCTAAGGAACGCGCAAAGGCCTTTGGCGTAATCGGTGCAATTTCAGGTGGAGGCGCAGCCATCGGCCTTATCCTTGGTGGAACCCTTACTGAATTCTTCTCATGGCGTTGGTGCTTAGGCGTAAATACTCCCATCGCAATTTTCGCAGCGATTCTTGCAATTAAGTTTGTAAAGGAATCAAAGGCGCAAGGCGACAACACATACGACATTCCAGGTGTTGTGACGGCGACTGCTGGTTTATTCTCGCTGACTTACGGCTTCAACGAGGCTGCAACAAAGGGTTGGACAGATTCACTAACAATCTCATTCTTGGTAGCTGCGGTAGTTCTTCTAGTTATTTTCGTGGCAATCGAAATGCGCGTTAAGAATCCATTGATGCCACTGCGTGTGGTTACAGAGCGCAACCGTGGTGGCTCATACCTGGGTTCACTTGTTGTAGGCGCAGGATTGTTCTCAATGTTCTTGTTCCTAGGTTTGTATCTTCAGGTAATTTTGGGATACAGCCCACTGAAGTCAGGTTTTGCATTCCTTCCATTTACAGCTGGAATCATTGTCTTCGCAGGTATCGCATCAACTTTGCTTCCTAAGGTCGGGCCTAAGCCTTTGATGGTTCCAGGATTGCTAGCCGCAAGTCTTGGCTTGCTACTAATGACTCGCATTACCCCTGAAACCTCTTATACAACACATGTTTTGCCATCACTGTTGATCATGTCTAGCGGAATGGCTTTGGTGTTTATTCCATTAACTTCAACTTCGCTTCATGCGGTTTCAAACCATGACACAGGAGTTGCAAGTGCGATGGTTAACACTAGCCAGCAGATCGGTGGTTCTCTTGGAACCGCTCTTCTCAATACCGTTGCAGCAACAGCAACGACAACATTTGCTACAGCAAATACTCAACTAGGTGAAAAGGTGATGCCATTCGCAATGACTCATGGTTTTACCGTTGCATTTAAGTTCAGCGCAGCATTGCTCTTTGTTGGAGCGATCGTGTTGTTCTTCTTTATCAATATCGGTAAAGAGTCACTAGTTGAAAGTGAAGGAGCAGGCTTTCACTAATTAAAAGCTAATTAGCTTGTCCAAGGTGGCCAAGTAGAAGCTCTCGTACGCGAGCAGCATCTGCTTGGCCCTTTGTCTCTTTCATGACAGCACCAATCAAAGCTCCAGCTGCAGGTAAATGTCCGTTGCGAACCTTCTCTGCAGTTTCTGCTTGATCAGCACAAACCTTCTCAATTGCAGCCATCAGCGCGCCGTCATCATTTACAACTTTGATGCCACGCTTTGCAACAACTTCAGAAGGCTTGCCTTCACCAGCAATAACTCCCTCAACAACTTGGCGGGCAAGCTTGTCGGTAAGTTCACCAGCATTTACTAATGCAACTATCTCTGCCACATCGCTAGGTGTAATTGCAAGATCAGCAATCGCGCAATCCTTGTCATTTGCGATTCTTGAAATCTCACCAAGCCACCAACTGCGAGCCTTGGTTGGATCGGCGCCAAGAAGAACTGTTGCTTCAACAATATCGAGAACATCAGCGTTAATCATCGCTGACATTTCCTTATCTGGAACCGCCCACGCTTCTTGCAAACGCTTACGGCGAATCGATGGGCGCTCTGGCAAGGTTGCACGTAGCTCTTCGATCCAAGCAGCATCTGGTGCAACCGGTACGAGATCTGGCTCTGGGAAGTAACGGTAATCCTCTGCTTGCTCCTTTGAGCGACCGGAACGAGTAA
>CAYNYE010000095.1:0-4283 GCA_964401345.1 uncultured Candidatus Planktophila sp. | reverse complement strand
ATCAAAATTGCTTGTTCATGGTGAGGGATCATCTCTTCGGCAAATGAAATATCAGCAGCACTGAACTCGGAGTTAGCCTTCGGAGTAGAGGCGCATCCAGTTAAAACAAGTGCAGCAACTACCAGCAGAGAGATTTTTTTCATGGTCACACCATAGCCCTTAGCCAATAGTTACAACGCCACGAGTAAATTTGATGGGAACTCGAGCTAAAGCCGTTGTTGCGGGACCCAAAACTAGATCTCCATCTGATTCAAACTCGGAATTATGCGCTGGACACATCCAGCCACTCTCTGTTTTGGTGACTGTGATGCCTTGATGGGGGCAGCGCAAATTAAATGCTGTGTACTTATTTGTTCCAATGCGGGCAATGCCAACTGGCACGCCTTTAATGGAACCAATTCGCGTTGCTCCCCCTACCGTTGCTAGTGCAGGCAAATCCTTTACTTTCACAGAGAGCTTGCCGCCGGGAAGCTTCTTCACAACCGCATTTGCCGCAGCTGGAACCTCACTTCCAGCAAGAGCAACTACTGCGCACATACCTGCAAAGAGCGAGCGACGCGAAATTGGTTCCATCGTTGGTCCTTACTTCAACTTTGAATACAGAGTTACATCTGCTGTTCCAAATGCCAAGCCATCTGGCAAGGAACCTGCAGGTAGTCCTAGAACTGATGCGATGGTTGCCGCCACACCTGGAGCGAGGATCAATGTCGCGCCTGTGTATGCAGTTGTCCGTTGCTTAGCCTTCTTGTCATTTGTCACCTTTGGCTTAGCCGTTGATGCATTAGTGATTGTCAAAACATCTACCTTTGCATTTCCCGCTTGAGGGACTGTCGCAGATACAACACCCTTTGCTAGATCAATGACAGGATTCTTTAGGGTGAGAAATTGATTATTGGCCGTGTTGAAGAAAATAATGTTGCTTCCAACATGCTGAACCCCAGCTTTGTTTGCCGTTACCGGGATATGGAACACCACCTGACTGGTAGCAGAGCTTAAATTCTCACCTATGACTGCAGCTGTTGCACCACCTTGTACATAAAGGATTACACCTGCTGCTTCAAGGGTTGAGGCAACTCCAGCCGCAGTTTTCAGGTGAGTCATGCTTTGACCTGGCTTAGCTGCATCAGCTGAAGCTGGTGCAGTAGTTGAAATCAATAAAATTGATGCAAATATTGATGTAAGAATCGAACGCAGACGCATAATTGCTCTCCTCAATTAGGTTGATGAAACGGTACGGGTGGGGTAAGTACCCTGCAACTTGAATTTCTCAGTTAACCTTGAGTAATGGATTTAACTACATGTCTTTGGTTCAACGGTCGCGCTCGAGAAGCTGCAAATTTCTATGCAAGCATCTTTCCCAATAGCTCAGTGCAAGATAACTGGATCGCGCCAACTGATACCCCTGGAAATAAGCAGGGCGAAGAGATCATCGTTAACTTCACAATCTTCGGACGCCCATTCATAGCCCTAAACGGTGGGCCTCAGTTCCCGCACAGCGAGGCGGTTTCATTCCAGATTCCATGCGCCGATCAAAATGAAATTGATAAGTACTGGGAGATCCTGATCGCAGATGGTGGACAAGAAAGCCAGTGCGGATGGTTGAAGGATAAGTTTGGTGTCTCGTGGCAGGTGATTGCACCTGAAATGGGACTGTATTTAGGTGGACCAGATGCTGAAGGTTCCCGGCGTGCTACTCAAGCGATGCTTGGTATGAAGAAGATTGATTTGGCGGTTATGAAAAAGGCTTACGAAGGTAATTGATTTAACGACTTCGCTTGAACGCTTTTCGAACAAAGTATTGATATCGCACAATCATCTTTGATCTAAATGACACTTTGGTTCCCTCATTAATGATGGTGCGTTCAATAAAGGGCTGAGTGTTCTTAACAACCTTATGAAAGTTCTCGATACTTATTTCATCGGTCAGAGATTCTGATTTTGTATAGCTGTTGAATTCAGAAATTTCAGTTCCACCGCAATAAGCACAAACGCTGCTTTTCGATGCAACTCTCTTTTGACACTGAGGGTTTAGACATAAGGCCACAAAAGGGATGTTAACGAGTTGGATTTGCGATGTCCTTGTGAAACCGGGTTTCACAGTGAATAGACAGAAAGGACTAAGGGATCCAAAGGGTTGAGGCTTTTCAGGGTAATTCTCGGGCTTACTGTCGTAAGTGGGTGGTGAGGGACTCGAACCCCCGACCCGGTGATTAAGAGTCACCTGCTCTACCAACTGAGCTAACCACCCGAGGCATCCAGGCGCCGGAAACGCTTGAATGCAGGGGGAAACCTATCAGGAACTCACCGCTGGACGCACATCCCCGACACACGCATACTGGGCGTGTGAGTCACATCGAAATAAGGATCGCCCTAGTCCTGAGCCTTCTTGTGGCTGGAATTTCCCCATCTCACGCCACATCGGTGGCGTCTGGGCTGTCGATTATTGAGTCACAGGTGACAAAAGGAAGAGCTGCCAAAACTGGATATACCCGTGCTCAATTTGGGCAGACATGGGCCGATGTTGATCGCAATGGTTGCGATACCCGCAACGATATTTTGAAGCGAGATTTAACGGGCGAAGTTTTTAAGGAAAAGACCCGTGAATGTGTGGTTCTTTCGGGAACTTTGATTGATCCATTTTCAGGGGAGACGATCAACTTTGTTCGTGGAAATGTCAGCAGCATGGAGGTGCAAATCGATCACGTGGTGGCTCTATCCAATGCGTGGCAGACCGGAGCTTTCAAATTAACCCTTAAAGAGCGAACCGCTTTTGCCAATGATCCACTAAATCTTTTAGCGGTTAAGGGCAGATTGAACTCTCAAAAGGGAGATAGTGATGCCGCAACTTGGTTGCCACCTTTAAAAAGTTTCCGATGTGATTATGTTTCACGACAGATTGCTGTGAAGTTAAAGTACAAACTGTGGTTTACCGCCCCCGAAAAAGAGGCGATGATTCGAATTCTGAAAAGCTGTCCCGAAAAAGCTTTACCTGGAAATTAATGTCCGGTTTTAAAGCGCTCGTATGATGCGTGAATTTCCTTCTCTGCTTCATCATGTCCAACCCACTCGCCACCCTGAACAGATTTTCCTGGCTCTAGCGTTTTGTACACTTCAAAGAAGTGCTTAATTTCAGATAGTTCGTAAGCAGGAACATCATTCAAATCTTGCAAGTAAGACTTGCGAACATCACCAGCTGCTACACATAGCAATTTGTCATCTCCGCCAGCCTCATCGGTCATATTGAGCATTCCGATTACACGACAAGAAACAACGCAACCGGGAAATGTTGGCTCATCCAACATAATCAGTGCATCAAGTGGATCGCCATCTTGTGACAATGTGTTCTTCACAAAGCCATAGTCATATGGGTAGCGAGTTGAAGTAAAGAGCATGCGATCTAAGCGCACCTCACCGGTGATGTGGTCGATCTCGTACTTATTACGTGATCCTGCTGGGATTTCAACAACGACGTCGAAAATCATTTCAGTCCGGCTCTCTACTTATTGGTGCAAGGGTCATGCATATTTAAAACTTGGGGTGAACGACGGGGCTCGAACCCGCGACATCCCGGACCACAACCGGGTGCTCTACCAGCTGAGCTACGTCCACCATGAGTCTCTAAGTCTACCCGTTGTTACGAGGTGGTTGATGCCTCGTTTTGCGCGGAGATGAAGACGCTTTGACGGTAATACGCCAGTTCGGCGATTGAATCTTGAATATCTCCCAAGGCGCGATGGTTGCCGGTCTTGGCAGGGGCACCAAAATAGGCCTTAGGGAACCAACGTCGCGCTAACTCTTTAATCGAAGAAACATCAACGGTTCGGTAATGAAGGTAATCATTGAGCAACGGCATATCGCGTGCGATAAATGAACGATCAACGCTGACAGAGTTTCCAGCAAGTGGAGATTTTCCAGGTTGAGTCGAAGCGCTTTCTAGATATGCGATTACTCGAGCCTCGGCCTCTTGAACAGAGATGCCGTTAGGGATTTCAGTAATCAACCCTGAAGTTGTGTGCATCTGCGTCACAAACTCATTCATCCCGGCAAGCTGTTCGGCGCTCGCCTTGATTACAACATCGACGCCATCGCCAATCACATTTAAGTCTGAGTCGGTCACTAGGACCGCGATCTCAACGAGGACATCTTTCTCGAGAGAAAGCCCCGTCATTTCGCAGTCGATCCAGATCAGGTTGGGTTGTTCATTAGCCATGCGCGCCTGGCAGGAATCGAACCTGCGACAACCCGCTTAGAAGGCGGGTGCTCTATCCGACTGAGCTACAGGC
>CAYNYE010000094.1:0-4293 GCA_964401345.1 uncultured Candidatus Planktophila sp. | reverse complement strand
GTAGTTATTCCTGAGCCAGTTGCTGTGTCCGAACCAGTAGCAGAGGTTGCTGTGGCAGAGGTTCCAGCTGAAGTTGCGACTGCAGATGTTGTGGATGCACCAGAAGCGGTTGTAGAAGCACCAGCTGCTGAAGAAGCAACTGAAGCTCCAAAAGCTGAATAATCTTTTCAATGCGCAATAAGGGATCGCTCCTTAAGGAGCTCCCAGTCCTTGTAGTTGTTGCACTCGTTGTCTCCCTTTTCATAAAGAGCTTTCTAGTGCAGTTTTTCTATATTCCATCTGGATCTATGGAAAACACCCTACAAATCAAGGATCGCGTTGCCGTAAACAAGGTTCCATTTATCTCAGACAATATTAAGCGCGGAGATGTTGTTGTTTTCCGCGATCCCAATAACTGGCTTCCAGAGCCGTATGAAAACTCAACCAATCAAATTGTTGCCAAGGCAAAGAGCGCGCTTGTAACTGTAGGAGTGCTGCCAAATCCAGCTAAGCAGTATTTAGTAAAGCGAGTAATTGGTGTTGGTGGAGACCGAGTTGTGTGTTGCGATAAAGATGGCGGACTCACTATCAATGGCGAAAAAACAAACGAGCCATATATTTTCGCTGGAAATAAGCCATCCGCACTTGAATTCACTGTCACCGTACCCAAGGGAAAGATCTGGGTAATGGGCGATCATCGCGGAGCAAGTGCCGATTCTCGCTATCACCAAGAAGATATCAATAAGGGTTTTGTGCCGGTATCAAAGGTCAGCGGACGTGTAGTCGGTGTCATTTGGCCCTTCAAGAACATCACATATATTCCACGAGTTGATGTATTAAATAAGTAACCTCATGAAGGTTATTGAACAGCTGTTAACAAGTGCAGGAATCTCACCGATTGCAGGTGTTGATGAAGCAGGTCGTGGTGCATGTGCAGGTCCACTGGTAATTGCATCAGTTGTTCTTAATGATCCCTTCGCAGCCGAACTTGCTGTAGTTCGTGATTCAAAGGAAATCCCCGAAAGTAAACGAGATGCCGTCTTTGAATTAATCCATCAAGTCGCAGCATCTGTAAGCGTTGTTATTGTGCCTGCAAGTGAAGTTGATGCTCGTGGCGTGCATGCAGCTAATTTAGATGGAATGCGACGAGCGGTTCAGGGTTTAAGTGTTGAACCTGCTTATGTACTAACCGATGGTTACGCCATCGAAGGTTTAGGAGTACCAAACCTTGCCGTTTGGAAAGGCGATCAAGTTGTAGTTTCAATTAGCGCAGCTTCGGTTATCGCAAAGGTAACTCGTGACCGAATCATGCGCGAAATGGATCTTGAATTTCCTCAATACGGTTTTGCAGGGCACAAGGGGTACATCACCGCGGCTCATACAAAAGCCCTTAATGAGCACGGTCCATGCCAACAGCACCGAACCTCTTTTGCCAACGTTGCTGCGCTCATCCACAAGTAAGCACACAGTTCGTTAATCGGTTCAGCGGGGTATTTATCCTCCCTGACCATGAAGACTAAGAACAATCAAAGTACAGGCGCTTTAGGCGAAGAAGCGGTAGCGCAATATCTCATCAATCGTCATTGCGAAGTAATTGAACGAAATTGGCGAATACGCGAGGGCGAAATCGATATCGTCGCACTTAATCCCACTGGAATCTTTTCATTTGTAGAGGTTAAGACTCGTAGTTCAGTTGCATTTGGGCATCCATTTGAAGCAATCACCAGAGATAAAGCTCATCGAATGCAACGTTTGGCACTTGCTTGGCTGGCTACCCATGGCTGCCTTGGCTGCGATTACCAAATAGATGTTGCGGCAGTCTTGGTTCAGCCCGATGGAAAGCTTGCAATCGAGTATCGCGAGAGATTGTTATGAGCCTGGCTTTAACTCACTCAGTTGCTTTGTTGGGACTCGAAGGGCATTTAGTTACCGTTGAAGTGGATATCGCTGACGGTTTACCTGGTTATGCATTACTCGGCTTGCCCGATGCTGCGCTATCTGAATCTCGCGATCGTGTTCGGAGCGCAATTGCTAATTGTTCTGAAGTTTGGCCCAATCGCAAAGTAACTGTTTCATTGTCACCGGCATGGTTGCCTAAGAGTGGTTCCAGCTTTGATCTTGCAATATGTATTGCGCTGTTATCTGCCCATGACACCGTTCCACAAGAAAGGATCGCTGACATCCTTTTTCTTGGAGAACTATCTTTAGATGGAAGAATTCGTTCTGTTCGTGGAGTCCTGCCCGCGTTAATGGCGGCGTTCAAAGCAGGAGTTCGCACTGCGGTTGTTCCTGCAGCTAATTTTGAAGAAGCACAGTTAATGCAATCGATGGAGATCGTCCCAATGGATCATCTCAAACAAGTTCTGCGGTGGTTGCGAACAGGTGAACGCGAGGTTGCGCAGCAAATAGATCTTCAATGGGAGCAAACCGATACTCGATTGGATTTTGCAGATGTTGCAGGTCAATCTGCCGCTCGCTTGGCCGCTGAAATCGCAGCGATTGGTGGCCACCACATTCTGCTGATTGGCCCACCTGGTGCTGGTAAAACAATGATTGCCGAGAGAATTCCTACGATTATGCCGGCGCTTTCTATCGAACAAGCTCTAGAAGTAACCGCGGTTCATTCAATTGCAGGAACTCTGACACAGCGTTCGCCTTTGTCATTGCTTGCGCCAATTGTTTCTCCCCATCACACAACCACTCGTATCGCCATGGTGGGCGGTGGTTCGCATGCGATTAAGCCCGGTGCATGTTCTCTTGCGCATTACGGTGTTTTATTTGTCGATGAAGCCCCCGAATGCGGACCCGGAGTTCTTGATTCTTTACGACAGCCCTTGGAATCCGGAACGATAACGATCGCCCGAAGTATTGGAAATCTAACCTTTCCAGCGCAGTTTCTTTTGGTATTAGCTGCTAATCCCTGCCCATGTGGCAAGTTCACGGGGCGTGGTCGTAATTGCACGTGTACTTCACAACAAGTACGGCGTTATTTAGGAAAACTCTCTGGACCATTAATGGATCGCATCGATCTGCGAGTTCAAGTTGAATCGGTAGGTCGCGTAGATATGGCGCGCAATGAACTTGGTGAAAGTAGCGAGGTAATTAGGCAGCGCGTGATTGGTGCACGCAAGGTGGCTGAAAAGCGTTTCGCCGGTATGGGGTGGAGCCTTAACTCACAGATTCCAGCGCGGGCATTGCGATCAACCTTTCAACCCGAAAGAGCGGCCATGAATTTTTTGCATGATGAACTAGATCGCGAGCACATCACTGCACGTGGGTTACACAAAATCATCAGAACCTCGTGGAGTTTTGCAGACCTTCATGGACATTCTGTTCCCACGATGGGGGATGTAGAAGCGGCATATGCCATGAGAGGCAAGGTCGAAGCATGAATGAACAGTTAGCAAGAGCTGCATTGTTTAGCCTGATCGAAGGTGGACATACATTTTGGTGTGCTGAGATATCAACACATGGCGCGTTAACTGTTTACAACAAGTTAATCAATGGGGGATATGACCCAATTAAGTATGAAAAGTTGATAACAAACCTGCGCGCTACCAGTGGTGACAAGGTCTTAACCGAGATTGATAAGCATTATGCGCGATTGATTACACCCGCAGATGAGGATTGGCCAGAGCAGCTCAATGATCTAGCTGCACCACCCATTGGTTTGATATTCAAGGGCAACCTTTCGGCTTTGCACCAACCTTCACTATCAATTGTCGGAACCCGAAACCCAACATCGTATGGTGCACGAATTGCTGGAGATTTCGCTGCAGGTTTCGCAGATCGCGAATGGGCGATTGTCAGTGGCGGTGCCTATGGCATTGATTCATATGCGCATAAAGGTGCATTGATCGCTGAAGGAGTCACGGTAGCTGTCGTTGCTTCAGGTATTGATATTAACTATCCAGCAGGCAACACCAGATTGTTTTCCGAGATCTGCGAATCCGGTGCAATCGTTACCGAGTTCATGCCAGGACATAAAGCTTTGCCCAATCGCTTCTTGACCCGCAATCGCATCATCGCCGCACTATCTAAAGCAACCCTTGTTGTAGAAGCGGCGTTTCGAAGTGGATCGTTGCGAACCGCTCGTGATGCCGCCGAGATATTTCGACCTGTGATGGCGATACCTGGACCAATTAACTCACCCACCAGCGAAGGATGTCACCGACTTATTGGAGAAAGAGCGGCAGAGATAGTGACATCTGTGGCAGATGCAGTGGAGTTCATCGGCGTTAATTAGTGAGAGAATAAGCCTATGAGTGATTTCCGTTCGGGCTTTGTAGCCATTGTTGGCCGCCCAAACGTTGG
>CAYNYE010000093.1:0-4372 GCA_964401345.1 uncultured Candidatus Planktophila sp. | reverse complement strand
GTATCTGTTGGCCAACCATTAATCACACAGGTTGCAAGCATTCCTGCATGCTTTCCGCTGCAGTTCATCGCCAAACGAGTTGGATCAGTTGTGCGACGTAGCTCTTCATCCAGTGGACGATCCAAGATGCATTGCAATGAATGCTCATCAAGACCCACCTTGGCCAAGATCGCTTGTGCACCTTGTTGATGCATCGGTGTTCCAGCATGAGATGCACAGACTAAAGCCAGCAAACGAGGCTCAATATCTAAACCAGCTCGCACCATCGCTGACGCTTGAATTGATTTAAGAGATGAGCGAGAGTAAATATTTAAAGTGGGATCGCCTTTTTGAAAGAGAATTGATCCATCAGCATTAAGCAAAACAAGGTGACCTGCGTGAACAGATTCAACGACCCCGCTGCGTGTGACTTCGGCTAGAACTTCACCCAACATTTATTCAGACTGACGTTCTAATGAAGACCAGATGTGTGCCTGAAGCTCATGTCCATTGGTAGCCATGTCATAGGCGTAGAACAGTTCACCTTCGACAAGTCCATATAAACGCACTCCTGCTTCAACAACCTTTGCAGATGGCGCTGAATATCCTTGATCTAAAACTAATTGAATCTTCGGACCATCAAACTGTCCGACCCATCCTTCAGAGATTCCAGTGTTGTGTGAAATAACTACCTCTAGAACATTGTTGGGCTTGATGCGCCAGAAACCCGCTTCAGAAGCAGCTGGACGAACAATCTCACCTTGTTCATCAATGATCCATGAACGAGAAAAGTAGTTAAGGAAGTTGCGACCATCATGGTTAAAGACAACCTCTTGTGCATACTCAAAAGGCTCGATGCCTGGGTACTCGCCACGACCTTTTCCACGCCACGTTCCAACGATCCACGCCAATGGATTGAGATCTGGATGCAAACCTTCAGGGATTGTAAAAGCCATTAGCGACGCTGCCTCCAGTTAGTAATACGTCGCGCTTGTGATTGGCGACCTTTAAATGCATAAACGATGAGTGCAACACCAAATGCAATAGCCACCAGGCCAAGGATTACTGAGGTGAACAACTCCATGGCTTAAGAATAGCGGTTAAACGATTACCTCTTGATTTGCTGGAATTCCATCGATCGTAAGGGTTGCATCAGTTGGAGTATTGCGCTTAACAATGGCTAGTGCGATGGTTCCTAATTCGTGGTGGCGGGCAACGGTGCCGACAAAGCCAACAACAACGCCATCATTTTCAACCTTGGTTCCAGCTGCTGGAAAACCAACATCGCTGCCATCAAGGTGCAACATCACTAAACGACGAGGTGGATTACCTAAGTTATAAATCTTTGCCACAGTTTCTTGACCACGGTAACAACCCTTTTTCATATGAACCGCGGTATTCAAAACACCAAGTTCATTAGGAATAGATTTGTGATCGGTTTCAAAACCAATGCGTGGACGCCCCTTTGCAACACGTTCTGCGTCCAGTGCCCATGTACCTACCTGGGTTGCGACCCCACCAAAGGTTTCCTTCATGTGCTCAACCTCATCGCGGGGGACCAAAGCAAAGGGTCCACCAATTGCATCGGCAATACCTGGTGCACGCAGCACCACAAATTCACTACTTGCATCACGGACATCCACGCGCAGCATGAACTTCATCTTGGTTAAGTACTCGACCAGCTTTTCTACATAACCTGGATCCAAAACCAGATAGGTGGTCGTACCGTCATCAACTAAGTTAAATTGAAATTCGACATGGCCTTGTGCATCCAAAATTAATGAAGGCATCCACACACCAGGTTGTAGATCGCTTACAAACTGCGTTGTTAAATCATGCAGCCACTTGAGTCGATCTTCACCAGTAACGGCAACGATGTTGAAGTGGGATAGATCTGCCCACGCAGTTCCTGCTTCAAGTGCGCGTTGTTCTTTAACTGGTTCACCAAAGTGCCAGACAGCTCCCTTATCGGGACCATCTTCAACTAGAACCGCGCTCATGCGCCAAGCCTATCTAGAAATGTAATTTACGGCTTAACGCATGCAGCGCAGGTGCCGGTGATCGCAAAGTGCGTTACATCGGTTTTAAAGCCGTAATCATCAGCCAATGAGTTCACAAAGTTTGCTGCCACATCAATGGGTGCATCACCAACAGATCCGCAGGTATCGCAGACCAAGTGCAGGTGAGTTAGCTCTTCCGCTGCGTGATAGGTCGCACCACCATGACCCAAGTGGGTATGTTGAACTAAGCCAACATTTTCAAGGGTTTCCAGGTTGCGATAAACAGTTGAAAGATTGATTCCGGGATGTGTTTGGCGGACCTTTTCTGCAACCTCTTCAGGTGTTGCATGCCCCAAGGCACGCACAGCAGATAGGACTAGTTCGCGCTGAGGTGTTAAGCGCAATCCCTTTTCATGTAATTCATGCTTGCTTGCCATATGCGAAGCCTACCGCCTTACTTTGCGCGTGCGCGAAGTAGAAGCAGGTAAATCTCGCAACCAAGGCAGAAATTAAAGGCTGCATTCAAGAAAGCAGCGCCTAAAGCCATCGCAACTGCACCAATAACCAACGCTTCGATTCCAAAGAGAGCGCCTGCGATTGCAACGAGAGCAAACAACAATCCAACGCTCTGAGCAAACTGAGGTGGGCGAACATCTTCTGTTGGAACTGCGCCCTTCAAAAATGGCTTCACTGCAAACTTGTAAATGTATGCATACGGTGTGAACTGTGGTCCCTTAAATGCACCGATTGCAAAAACAACAGCTTGCGCAACAATGAACCATGCGTTATGAGTTGCGAGCGCTGCTGCAAATACCACTGTTGTGATCGCGGCACCAAAACGTGGGCCTCGTGCATCAATTACCGTTGTGATCTTCTTTGAATCTGCTACCTGTGTCATTTCTAATCCTTTGTGTTAGTGTGAAAAATCCTTAATTGTTAAATGAAGAAACAATTAAGCGATACACAAGGAAGCAGTCATACGGCCGTAATCAATTACACGGCGCTTAGTAGCTGCTAACAACATGGGTTAAGAGTAAAGAAGCCCGCGCTCTAACGCGAGTTGCAACTAATTCGCATTAAGCGATAGCAGCTATCGCCTTCAACACCTGGTCACGCTTAGGTGCACCTACTGCTCGGCCAACCTCATGCCCCGCCCCGTTGATAAACAGGGTCGTCGGCGTGCTGCGAATATCTAACTGACGCACCAATTCCAGGTTCGCCTCGGCATCTAGCTCTACATGGGCCACATCGGCCATATCGGCGGTGACATCCTCAATCAGTAAGCGGGTCGCTCTGCATGGTCCGCAAAAGGCCGAGGAGAACTGCAATAGCGTGGCTCTAGAGCCCAAATCCGCCCCGATCATCGCCGGAGTAATCAATCCCTTATCCGACTTCACCACGATCTTGCCGCGGGTGCGCTTATGCCAGATGCCATAGGCGGTAGCCAGTAGCAGCACGATCGCAATTGGGAGCAAGGATTCCACGGGAGTAGTCTGTCTCAATGGCGAAGGTTCTGCTACTTACGAACACTCTTGGTGCCAGCGCAGAGGTGCTTCCAGCACTGGGTTTACTGCAGCATCAAGTGAAAATTCTGCCTGCTGAAGCAAGCGTCCTCGTAGATGCTCCCGATGTTGATTTGGTTCTCATTGATGCTCGCCGCGATCTTCCTGCGGTTAAGTCACTGACCAAGCTTCTTGATTCAACCGGTGTTGGTTGCCCGATCATGGCAATTACAACTGAAGGTGGACTTACTGCATTTAACGCAGACTGGGGAATCGATGATGTCATTCTCGATACTGCAGGTCCTGCCGAAGTTGATGCACGTATTCGCATCGCAGTTGGAAAGCATGCAATTGAAATGGTTGCCGCAGATCCACATGCAGCAGAGATCCGCAGCGGTGATGTAACAATTGATGAAGCAACATATACCGCTCGCTTAAAGGGCAACGTTCTTGACTTAACCTTTAAAGAGTTTGAACTACTTAAATATCTCGCACAACATCCAGGTCGTGTTTTCACGCGAGCACAACTGCTGCAAGAGATCTGGGGCTATGACTACTTCGGTGGAACTCGCACCGTTGATGTTCACATCCGTCGTCTTCGTTCCAAGCTAGGCCCAGAGTTTGAAGCCATCATCGGTACCGTCCGCAATGTTGGTTATCGCTTCACAGTTGATGCATAACGATGCGCCACATTCTTAAGCTCCACCGTGATCTAGACACCAACTCGTTGCCACAAGCAGATCACGATTACACAATCGAAACCTTTGATCCAGCCATTCACAAACAACAGTGGCTTGATCTCAACAATTTAATCTTTGCTCACCACCCAGATCAAGGTAATTGGGCGATGCAAGATCTCGATAACCGCATGCAAGAACCATGGTTTGATGA
>CAYNYE010000092.1:0-4383 GCA_964401345.1 uncultured Candidatus Planktophila sp. | reverse complement strand
GGCGTTTCAGATCTTTCTATCTCACGTTCAACATTTGATTGGGGAATTCCTGTTCCTTGGGACACCGATCAAGTTGTTTACGTTTGGTTTGATGCTTTGCTCAACTATGCAACAGCGGTTGGGTTAACTGATGCACCTGATTCAGAAGGCGGCAAGAAGTTTGCACAAACTTGGCCCGCAGATGTTCACCTAGTTGGAAAAGATATCTTGCGTTTCCATGCAGTTATCTGGCCAGCGATGTTGATGGCAGCAGGTCTTGATGTACCTAAGAAGGTCTTTGCTCACGGCTGGCTATTAGTCGGTGGAGAAAAGATGAGTAAGAGTAAGTTGACCGGTATCGCTCCAAAGGACATTACCGATCACTTTGGAATTGATGCTTTCCGTTATTACTTCTTGCGCGCAATTCCATTTGGTACAGATGGCTCTTTCTCATGGGAAGACATGAGCGCCCGATATACATCTGAGCTTGCAAATGACTTTGGAAATCTAGCCTCACGCAGTGCAGCAATGGTTGAAAAGTACTGTGCAGGCTCACTTCCAGCGGTTAGCCATGATGCTGGTTTAGAAGCAGCGCTCAAGGAAACCGTCGCAAAGGCAGATGCTGCAATGTGCGCTTTAGATTTCCAAGGTGGAATCATGGCGATCATGGAGTTTTGCAAGCAGGTAAATGGTTATGTAACTATTAAAGAGCCATGGATTCTCGCAAAGGATCCAGCGAATCAAGCAGTGCCTGCAGAGGTTTTGTATAACACCGCCGAATCACTTCGTGCACTTGCCGTTTTGCTACACCCTGTAATGCCACAGACCTGCGAAATCTTGTGGCAGAGCCTTGGTGCGCAAGCATCCCTGGGTGATCTATCTGCACAAAAGATTTCCGATGTAGCAACATGGGGACAGCTTCCTCAAGGTGCAACAGTTACAAAGACACCAGTTTTGTTCCCACGATTAGAAACTCCTGCTTCGTAACAGATGGCTGATCGCCACAACCGCGACATCGATCGACCTCGCGCTCCACTGCCAGAACCTTTACCGGTTCCAACAGTTGATGCACATGCACATATGGAGATCGTCACCGATGCCGCCTTTGATTCACAAGAGGTTGCAGATGTAATCGCTGAAGCTAAATCTGTAAATGTAGATCGCATTGTTCAGGTGGGATATTCAGCAGAACAATCCAAGTGGTGTGTTGCAGCGGCGGAAAAATGGAATACCTCGGTATTAGCTGCAGTTGCTCTGCATCCTAATGAAGCACCTGTTGTTGCAGATCTTGATGCAGACCTCAAGATCATTGAAGAGTTAGCACAGCACCCACGTGTTAGGGCAATTGGCGAAACTGGGCTTGATTACTTTAGAACTCCTCCTGAACTGCGAAAGCGCCAGCAGGATTCCTTTAAGTGGCATATTGAACTAGCCAAGAAAACTAACAAGGCGCTCGTTATTCATGATCGTGATTCACATGATGATGTCTTGTCAGTCTTACTTGAAGTTGGAGCTCCAGAAAAGACTGTCTTTCATTGCTTTTCAGGTGATGTAGCGATGGCCAAGATCTGTATCGAACGTGGCTACATCTTGTCCTTCGCCGGCACTTTAACCTTTAAAAATGCTCCTGATCTTCGTGAAGCGGTAAAGCTGGTTCCGCATGATCAGCTGTTGGTTGAAACTGATTCTCCCTTCCTTGCCCCATCTCCACATCGCGGCGCCGGAAATACTCCTGCACAAATTGCAAACATTGTTCGCGCCATGGCGGTTGAACGAAATCAAGATCTTGCCGAGCTGGCATCAGCGCTTAGTGTTAATGCAGAACGAATCTTTGGATCCTTCGCGCCATGACATTGCTAGGTGCGGCACAGATTCGCGAACTTGCAGCCAAGTTAGATTTAAAGCCATCTAAATCTTTAGGGCAGAACTTTGTTATCGATTCAAATGTCTGCACCAAGATTGTCCGCACCGCTGGAGTCACAAGCGATGATGTTGCACTTGAAATCGGACCAGGACTTGGCTCATTAACCCTTGCGATGCTCGAAGCTGCCAAATCAGTAATTGCAGTTGAAATCGATCCACGACTTGCACAGCAATTACCGCTGACAGTGGCGGAACACTTTGAACATCCAGAAAACCTGACCGTTATCAATAAGGATGCTCTTGCGGTTCATGATCTTCCAGTTGCACCAACGGTTTTGGTTGCAAATCTGCCGTACAACGTTTCAGTCCCGGTGTTGCTGCATCTTCTGGAAAAGTTTCCAAGTATTCGCACCGGCGTAGTTATGGTTCAAGCAGAGGTTGCAGATCGCTTGGCGGCAAAACCTGGTGGCAAAGAGTATGGAATCCCAAGTGTTAAAGCTGCGTGGTGGGCAGATGTGAAAAATGTAGGAACGGTTTCACGTTCTATTTTTTGGCCAGCGCCTAATGTTGATTCAAAGTTAGTTGGCTTTACCCGCAGAGAAACCGCCGGCAGCGAAGAGATGCGGGAAAAGGTTTTCACAATCATTGATGCCGCCTTTGCACAGCGCCGAAAGATGCTCAGATCAGCACTTTCTAGCCTCTATGGCTCTTCATCTGCGGCAGAAGAGATCCTGATGAAAGCTGGAATCGATCCAACCTTGCGAGGCGAGGCTTTGGAGATTAAATCTTTTTGCCAGATCGCTGCCGTTGCACCTGACATTTTCTAATAGCAGTTATAGGGTCACCGCATGCCTGTAAAGAGTGTGACCGTGCGCGTACCTGCAAAGGTCAACCTGCAGCTTTCAGTTGGACCAAAAGAGGCCGATGGTTACCACAATCTGGTTTCAGTCTTTCAAGCAATTTCAATTTTTGATGATGTGACGATCAAACTATCTGAACCAGGTGCAGGTTTAACGATCTCTATTTCGGGAGATCAAACCCACGGAGTTCCGGCAGATGCAAATAACTTAGCTGCCAAAGCGGTTGCTTTAATTTCCAAGGAGTATGACTTAACTGTCGATGCTCATATTGAGATTAAGAAATCTATTCCGGTTGCTGGAGGAATGGCGGGCGGCAGCGCAGATGCAGCAGCAACAATTGTTGGAATCGATTACTTGTATTCATTAGGAATGACCCGTGAAGACATGGTTGAAATCGCCGCACAATTAGGCAGCGATGTACCATTCATGTTGAGCGGCGGAACCGCAATTGGTCGTGGACATGGCGATCAATTAACTGCAGCACTTTCAAGAGGTACCTATCACTGGGTACTTGCACTTTCTACAGTTGGTTTATCAACGCCGGCGGTTTACGCCGAATGTGATCGCTTGCGCGCAGAACTTGAAATTGTTGAACCACAAACCAATGAAGCATTGATGCAGGCGTTACTCGCAGCTGATGCAGCTGCGGTTGGTGGTGCACTAGTAAATGATCTTCAAGCCGCTGCCTGTTCCTTGCGACCAGCGCTTCGATTGGTACTGGATGTGGGCCAGGAGTACGGCGCACTGGGTGCGATCGTTTCTGGATCTGGTCCCACAGTTGCCTTTTTGGTGGCAGATGAAGAGGCTGGCCTTGATTTAGCTGTCGCATTGACCTCAAGCGGGGTAGTTGGAAGCGTCGCACGCGCGTTTGGCCCTGTCGCTGGTGCGAAGGTCATCTCCTAAATTCATCGCTGTATTGGCCTTTTGTTGGCCTATGGTCGTCAGCACCACCATTTATGAGGGAGAATATGCGTTCCGCCATTGTGTAGTGGCTAGCACATGGGCCTTTGAAGCCCAGGGTCCAGGATCGATACCTGGTGGCGGAGCGACAAGCGAAGCCGTTGAGAATGGCGGAGCCATCTAGGAAATCGAAGCAATAGACTTCACTCGTGACCGTACAAACCGTGATCCTCCTCGCCGCTGGTGAAGGCACACGTATGAAGTCGGCAACTCCCAAGGTTCTTCACAGCGTCGCTGGTCGTTCACTCCTCGGCCATGTTGTTCACGCGGTATCTCAACTTAATCCCAGCGAAGTTCGTATCGTTGTTGGTTCAGGTCGCGAAGCGGTCGAAGCGCACATCGGACAGATCGCTCCACATGCAACAACGGTCTTTCAGGAACAACGTAACGGCACCGGCCATGCAGCTCAGTTAGCGCTCGCAGGTAGCACGCCTAAAGGAACTGTTTTAATTTTGGCTGGCGATACACCGATGCTTACTGGTGATTCATTGGCGCAGTTTGTCGCCGCTCACGCCGCAGGAAAGTTTGCCGCATCGGTATTAACCGCAGAACACCCAGAGCCAACTGGTTATGGTCGAATCATTCGTGATGATAGTGATGAACTTCTTCGCATCGTTGAAGAAAAAGATGCGACCGAGGATGAAAAATTTATCTTTGAAATTAATAGTGGTGTGTACGCCTTTGATGGTGAAAAATTAGCTGCATCAATCGGCAAGTTAAC
>CAYNYE010000091.1:0-4394 GCA_964401345.1 uncultured Candidatus Planktophila sp. | reverse complement strand
CAATCCATGCAAAGACCCTCGTCGGAGCAGATTATTTAAAGGATGGTTTACATGAAGGTACAGACACTAGGAAAGAGCGTTGCGGTTCTCGCAGCTCTAACCCTTGCTGTCGGTGGAACAGTTGTTTCAGCTCACGCTGCAGCACCTGCTTACATCGATTGCCAGAACTTTTCAGCAGGCGAGCCTGATCACATCGATCCAGCTCTGACTTCAACACTTGTTGGTGCTAACACAGCAACAATGTTGTTTGATGGTCTTACAGACACAGATGCAAGCGGAAACCTTTACGGTGAAGTTGCATCAAAGTGGACTACAAAAGATGGTGCAAAGACTTGGGTCTTTACACTTAAGAAGAACCTAAAGTTCTCAAATGGCGAAGCTGTACTGCCTTCATCATTCGTTAACGGTTGGAAGCGCGCGCTTGATTCAAAGCTAGCTTCTGAGGTTGCATACCACGGTGACTTCATCGCAGGTATGAACGCATACTCAACAGGTAAGGGTGCATTCCCTGCGTCATCAGTAGTTGCAGATGACAAGGCAATGACACTTACAGTGAAGATGGAAAACCCAACTGCAGACTGGCCAGCAATTGTTAGCCACTCAGTGTTCTCACCAATTCCTACTTCAATGGTTGGCGCTTCTGAGAAGGTAGAAGAAGATGGCACCAAGCTTGTTGGTAACGGTCCATTCATGTTGGATAAGGCAATTACAAAGCGTGCAGGTGGCGAAGTTGTAATCGTTCCAAACCCTAACTACGGTGGAAAGACACCTACTCTTTCAAAGGTTACATTCAAGATTTTCTCTGATGTAAACGCTGCATACAACGCATTTGCTTCAGGTCAGTGCGACAACGGTCCAATTCCAGCTGGTCGTTATACAGAGCTCCTCGGTAAGTGGGGAACAAAGGGTGTAAAGACTGTTCTTGGAACTGACTACTGGGGCTTCAACTGGGAAGATCCAACAGTTGGCGGAACAAAGAACAAGTTGCTTCGCTCAGCAATCGCAAAGGCGATTGATAAGAACCAGATCTCAGAAGTTATCTACCAGGGTGTTCGTAAGCCTGCTTCAGGTCTATTGCCACCAGGAATTCCTGGTTTCAAGGCTGGACAGGGACTTACACAGGGTCGCGATCTAGATGGCGCAAAGGCTGATTACAAGAAGTGGCTATCTCTTGGAAACAAGACACCTGCTCCAATCCGCTTGTCATACAACGACGGCGCTGGCTGGGACAAGGTTGCTTCAATCATCGTTGCAAACCTTAAGGAAGTTGGAATTCCTGCAAAGCTCGATCCATTCGCAGCCGACGGAACATACTTCTCAAAGATGCGTTCAGGTAAGGGTCAGATCATTCGTGGTGGTTGGTTCGCTGACTACCCAATCGCTGACAACTTCTTGTACCCATTGCTCCACTCAAAGACAATTGATGGAGACAACCTAGAGCGTTACAACAGCAAGGCATTTGATGCTCTTGTTGATTCAGCACGCTCATCAACTAACAAGGCATTCGCTCAGAGCCAGTACCGTCGTGCTGAGGTACAAGCTCTGAAGACTGACGTTGTTATGGTTCCAACCGTAAACCGCGGAGTTGCTGTTGTGCTTGCACCAAGCACATCAACATTCCCAATCACTCCACTTGGAATGGTTGTTTACGATCAAATCGTAAAGGGCTAATAACTTAGTTCCTTAGGTGAGGGGCTCTCGAAAGGGAGCCCCTCACTTCGATTTAACCCGCTAGAAATTTTCTTTTACATACATAACACCACTAAGATTGAGAGTCATGTTTACTTACACAATCAAGCGTCTGCTTCAAAGCCTGTTGGTGGTTTGGGCTGCAGTTACCTTGATGTTTGCGCTTTTCTTCATTATTCCTGGAGATCCGATCTCACTTAAGAGTGGCGAGAAATCATTGCCGCCCGAGATCTTGGATAACATCGAAAGAAAGTACGGATTAGATAAGCCAACGTATGTTCAGTATTTCCGCTTCTGGGGCAATTTGTTCCGCGGAGATCTTGGCTACTCATATAAGAATGACAAATCCGTCAACACAATTTTGCAAGATGGACTTTCAACAAGTGCTCGACTTTTGTTCTGGGGAGCCTTGTTCCAGCTAATCATCGCTCTAGCGGTTGGTTTAACGAGCGCGATCAAGCGCGGTTCGCTGGGAGATCGTCTAGGAACAGTGTTTTCCGTAGGTATTCAGGGTATTCCAGTATTCGTTTCTGGCCTTTTGGCTCAGTACCTCTTTGGAGTTCTTCCGTTCCAGTTGGGATGGGATTGGCTCAACTTCTTTAAACCATGGCCGCAAAGTTGGGCTTTCGGTGTGATTCCAACAGACAGTTGGAAGGGCATGATCTTGCCTGCCCTTGTCGTTGCCGTGGTTGATGCAGCCTTCATTGCTCGCATGCTTCGCTCATCTTTACTCGAAGTCTTGCGTGCCGATTACATTCGTACCGCTTTTGCAAAGGGGCTTTCACCTCGTCGCGTTTGGCTTCACCACGCACTTCGTAACGCGATGATTCCAGTGGTTACTGTTTACGGAACATCGCTGATCGCAATCTTCGGTGTTGCAGTTCAGACTGAAAAAGTCTTCTCGTTACCAGGTATGGGTTCAACAATTGCTGATTCTGCGCTTTCTCAAGATGCGCCAGTTGTTCTCGGTCTTGCAATCGTTGTGATCGCCTTCGGAGCTCTTGTAAACCTTGTAGTCGATTTGAGTTATGCATTAATTGATCCACGCATCAAAGTTGATTCTAAGGTGGTGCACTAATGTCCATGGAAGAGCAGATTCCAGTTTCCTTGTCATATTGGCAAGATGTACGTAAGCGTTTCTTTGGAAACAAAATCTCTATTGTGGGATTAGTAATTCTTGTTGCATTAGTGCTAGCTGGAATCATCGGGCCGTTCATTAGCGGCTGGAAGTATGACGAGCTAGGTGCAGATATCTTGGTTGGCCCTGGAACAAATGGTCACTGGCTCGGTACCGATGACCTGGGTCGCGATATTTTCACCCGCGTAACCTTTGGAATTCGCTTGTCACTGACTGTTGCAATTGTTGTTACAACAATTTCAGTTTTGGTCGGTGTAACCCTTGGCGGTATCGCTGGTTACTTCGGCGGATGGGTAGATACCCTCATTAGCCGCTTCATCGATACCTGGCAGGTAATCCCATTTGTATTGATCGGCTTTGCGATTATCACTGTGTTTGGCTCATCTTTCTGGGTAATCGTGGCGGCGCTGGTGTTCACAGGTTGGTACTCAACAACCCGTTTATTCCGCGCT
Source organism: uncultured Candidatus Planktophila sp. (assembly GCA_964401345.1). Lineage (GTDB taxonomy): Bacteria > Actinomycetota > Actinomycetes > Nanopelagicales > Nanopelagicaceae > Planktophila. The sequence continues at coordinate 1,115 of CAYNYE010000091.1, read as the reverse complement.
TCGGTTATGCAGGTTAAGTCATTGGAATACATCGAAGCTGCTCGCGCCACTGGTGCAACCACAAAGCGCATCATTCTTCGCCACATCGGACCAAATGCAATTCCACCGATCATCGTTGTTCTTGCTTTCTCTGTGGCTGGTGCGATCCTGAGCGAGTCTGTTTACGCCTTCCTTGGTGTTGGATTCCGTGAGCCAACTCCATCACTTGGTGTAATGATTTCAAGCTCACGTAATTACTTAACGGATAAGCCATTTGTTTTCTTTATTCCGGGATCAATCTTGGTGCTTTTGACCCTTTCTATTGTTTTGATTGGTGATGGCTTGCGTGATGCGCTTGATCCAAAGTTGCGAGGTGTTAAGTGAGCAATCAGCCGCTTCTTCACATCGATGATCTTCATGTTCACTTCAACACCAGCGATGGTGTTGTGCAAGCGATCAACGGTGCTTCACTAACTCTGAACCCTGGCGAAATCGTTGGTCTTGTTGGTGAATCAGGTTCTGGTAAATCTGTAACAGCCATGAGTATCTTGGGATTAGTTCCTAAGCCACCAGCTATCTATCCAAAGGGAAGAATTCTTTGGAAGGGAACAGATCTTCTAACTACACCAGATCGCGATCTTCGCGAGATCCGCGGTGGCGAAATTTCAATGATCTTCCAAGATCCAATGACTTCGCTCAACCCGGTGTACACAATCGGTCATCAGATCTCTGAAATGATTCGCGTGCACGAGAGAATTTCAGCTAAGGCTGCAAAGGTACGTTCGATTGAGATGCTCAATCTTGTTGGTGTACCAAATCCTCAGCAGCGCTTTGATGATTACCCTCACCAGTTCTCTGGCGGAATGCGCCAAAGAGCAATGATTGCAATGGCTTTGTCATGTAATCCAGAGCTGCTTATCGCAGATGAGCCAACAACTGCCTTAGATGTAACTATTCAGGCACAGATTCTTGAAATCCTTGAAAAATCCGCACGTGAACTCAATGTTGCAGTTTTATTGATCACCCACGATCTTGGCGTTGTTGCGGGTATTTGTGATCGCGTTGCTGTTATGTACGGTGGACGCATTGTTGAAGAGGCGCCAGTTGATGATCTATTTGAGCGTCCATTGATGCCA
>CAYNYE010000090.1:1342-4417 GCA_964401345.1 uncultured Candidatus Planktophila sp. | reverse complement strand
GTGTGACCCTTGATATCCATTCCAAGAATTGCGCCAGCTTTTTCACGAGCATCCTGTGGATTCTCTGCGAGCTTTACTCCGCCAGCCTTTCCACGTCCTCCAACTTTGACCTGTGCCTTAACGACAACCTTTCCGCCAATAGTTGCTGCAGCTTTTTCTGCCTCATCCGCGGTTGTTGCAACGCTTGCGGCTAATACAGGTACGCCATGCTTTTCAAAGATGTCTCGGGCTTGATATTCAAAGAGATCCACTGGGCTTCCAATCAGTTCAGTTCTGATGCGCTAATGAGGGTAATCCTAGAGCTTCTCCACGGGTGCATAACGCAGCAGCAAACGCTTCTCGCCGTATTGGCCGAAGTTAATCGTCGCCTCAGCCTTATCCCCTGCGCCTGCCACCGAGACAACGGTGCCCAAACCAAATGTGTCATGTGACACACGCTCCCCGACAGCTAGCTCCATCGCCACACTCTTCTTGCCAGTGGCTCGAGGAGGTGGTGCTGTCGCAGTTCTAGATTTCTTAACGAGCGATGGCGACACAGATGTTCGTGATTGATTGCGCCACTCGATGACATCTTCTGGAATCTCGTCAAGGAATCGAGATGGTGGGTTGTAGTTAGGCGCGCCCCATGTAGATCGATATTCAGCTCGAGAAATATAAAGTCGCTGACGTGCGCGAGTTAATCCAACATAGGCAAGACGTCGCTCTTCTTCGATCTCATCCTTTTCTCCCAAAGTACGAGAATGTGGAAAAATTCCATCCTCCATACCCGTTAAGAAAACAGTTGGAAATTCAAGTCCCTTAGCGGTGTGCAAAGTCATCATCGTTACAACGCCACCATGATCTTCGCCTTCTGGAATCTCATCAGCATCGGCAACTAATGAAACCTTCTCTAAGAAACCTGCGAGTGAAATCTCTTCATCTTCACCAAGCTCTTCAAAGGGTCTTTCTTCATACTCCATCGAAACAGCAACAAGTTCTTTGAGGTTTTCTACTCGTACCTCATCTTGTGGGTCGGTGCTATCGGCAAGCTCCTTTAGTAAACCAGATTGTTCAAGCGCAGCTTCAACAACGACTGATGGCTTAGTCTTTGCCTCAACTAAAACGCTGAGCGCGCTAATCATCGAAGTAAATTCATTGATTGCTTGCGCCGCACGTGATGGGACCGATCCGATCTCATTGCACCTGAGTAATCCTTGCCAAAATGAGATGTTGTTTTCGCGGGCGTAGAGATCTACATAATCTAGTGATGTGTCACCGATTCCTCGCTTAGGAACGTTGATGATTCGTCGCAGCGAAATCTCATCTTCGACATTGGCAAGGACGCGCAAATAAGCAAGCAGATCCTTTACTTCGCGACGCTCGTAGAAGCGAAGCCCACCAACGACTTTGTAGGGCAATGCGCTGCGCATAAAGACTTCTTCGAAAACACGAGACTGTGCGTTGGTTCGATAAAAAATCGCCGTGTCTCCAGGTGTTGATACACCTTCTCTTTGAAGCGATCTAATCTCGTCAGCGATGAAGTTAGCTTCGTCGTGTTCACTTTCTGCAACATATCCAGTAAGTGGTGCACCCGATCCAGCATCTGACCACAGGTTCTTCTCCTTGCGGCTCTCATTACGAGTAATCACCGCATTTGCTGCGTTGAGAATGTTTTGTGTGGATCGGTAGTTCTGCTCTAAAAGCACGGTTCGGGCATTTGGATAATCCAGCTCGAACTGCAAGATATTGCGAATAGTTGCGCCACGGAAACCATAGATTGATTGATCCGCATCGCCTACAACGCACAATTCAGCAGGAGGCTGACCTTCAAGCTCAGATCCGACTAGCTCCTTAACAAGAATGTACTGGGCGTGATTTGTATCTTGATACTCATCAACCAAGACATGGCGAAAGCGAGATCTAAAGCGAGCCTTGGCTTCTGGAAAACGCTGAAGAACTTCGACCGTCTTTAAAATCAAATCATCAAAATCCATTGCATTAGCACGCATCAATCGCTGTTGATATACGGCGTAAACATCGGCAACGACTTGTTCAAATTGATTTGTAGTTGCGTTGAGGTAATCCTGCGGACCAAGTAACTCATTCTTGGCATTGGAAATCATCGATTGGAACTGGCGAGCTGGATAACGCTTTGGATCAAGGTTTAACTCTTTAGCCACAATAGTGATTAGGCGTTGTGAATCAGCAGAGTCATAAATACTAAATGAGTTGCTATAACCAAGACGTGTTGCCTCTTGTCGCAAGATACGAACACATGCTGAGTGGAAAGTTGAGACCCACATAGATTTTGCGATCGGACCAACAAGATCTGCAACGCGCTCTTTCATCTCGCCCGCAGCTTTATTGGTAAAAGTGATGGCAAGAATTTGGTAGGGCGCAACATGGCGACGTGACATTAGATATGCGATTCGACGTGTGAGCACACGAGTCTTTCCGGAACCGGCACCTGCAACAACAAGCAGTGGTCCGCCGGCATGAGTAACCGCTTCCGCCTGCTGAGGGTTAAGGCCCTCAATAAGCGGATCGATTTCAGTCATGAGGGCGAGTCTATTAGGCTTCACACATGGAACCGATCGCAGATACCGAGATCAAGCGAGTTTTGGTCGTCAACGCCCACCCCGATGATTCAGATTTTGGGGCTTCAGGAACTATCGCCCAATGGGTCAAAAAGGGAATTGAGGTCGCTTATGTGTTTTGCACAAATGGCGATCAAGGTGGAGAAGAGTCTGGTTTCACCAAGGAAGAGATGCCCGCAATTCGCCAACGTGAACAACGTGCAGCTGGTGCGGCGATCGGCGTCACCGATATTACTTTCTTGAACTATGTAGATGGTCACTTAGAACCAACTATCGAACTTCGCAAAGATATTGTTCGACAGATTCGCATCTCACAACCAGATCGAATTGTGTGCCAAAGCCCAGAACGTAATTGGGAGCGAATTGGTGCAAGCCATCCAGATCATTTAGCTGCCGGCGAAGCAACGATTCAAGCTGTTTATCCAGATGCGCGTAACCCTTTTGCCTTCACAGATTTGCTGGATAACGAGGGTCTACAGCCTTGGCGCGTCAAAGAGGT
>CAYNYE010000090.1:0-1242 GCA_964401345.1 uncultured Candidatus Planktophila sp. | reverse complement strand
CCAGGGCCAGAATTAGCCATTGCAACGGTTCCTGCTGGGTAGTTATTCAAAGCCTCAGCTGGAAGATTTTCATCACGGTATGTGAAGTTAGGTCCACCGCTACCAGTTGCTGTTGGATCTCCACATTGCAATACATACAAGCCCTGTGTTGTTAGACGGTGGCAAAGTGTGTTGTTGAAGTACCCACCACGTGCAAGTGTTGCTAATTGTGTAATTGTGATTGGTGCTTTTGAACCAACAGTTGTCACAACAATATTTCCGCAGTTAGTAGCAAAGGTAAAGGTGCGTGGGTAGCGCTTGAGCAATTTATCTGCAGGTGCAACTGATGGAGGTGTATGTCCTACAGCTTTTGTGGGTGAACACTTAACTGCTGGAACCTTGGCAGATTTTGTTGACTTACCTTTTGCTTCGGCAAAAGCAGAAGGTGAAAGAATTAAGGATGTTGCAAGAACTGCAACAACTACTCGCTTCACATGAACTCCCTTTGACATGGCCCTAATGGTAAATCGAAACCCTGTGAAAACCCTTAATTTATTCCCATTCAATGGTGGCAGGTGGCTTGCTTGTTACATCTAAGACAACCCGGTTTACCTCACGAACCTCATTGGTAATACGCGTAGAAATCTTTTCTAGGACCTCATACGGCACACGTGACCAATCCGCGGTCATGGCATCCTCAGAGGAAACTGGGCGCAGGACGATTGGGTGTCCATAAGTACGGCCATCACCCTGGACTCCAACACTTCGGACATCTGCCAGTAGAACCACCGGGCATTGCCAGATATCACGATCTAAGCCAGCGGTTTTTAATTCCGCTCTGGCAATTGCATCAGCTTCGCGCAATAGATCTAAACGTTCCTGAGTAACTGAACCAATGATTCGAATTCCAAGCCCAGGACCTGGAAATGGCTGACGCCAAACAATCTCTTCAGGTAAACCAAGTTCTAATCCAACTTGTCGAACCTCATCCTTAAACAAGGTGCGCAAAGGTTCTACCAAAGTAAATTGAAGATCATCAGGCAGTCCACCAACATTGTGATGCGACTTGATGTTTGCTGTTCCCGTGCCGCCTCCTGATTCCACAACATCTGGATATAGAGTTCCTTGCACTAGAAATTCAACCTCGCCACCGGATGCGATATCTCGAGCTGCAGCTTCAAATGATCTGATGAATTCACGGCCAATAATCTTTCGCTTCTCTTCAGGATCAGTTACATCTTTAAGGGCGTTGAGGAACTGATC
>CAYNYE010000089.1:0-4456 GCA_964401345.1 uncultured Candidatus Planktophila sp. | reverse complement strand
CGCGCAGAAGGTCGCATCGTCGCTGAAAAGCGTCCATACATGCACGCAGTAGGACATTGCTCTCGTTGCGATACAACGGTTGAGCCTCGACTATCTAAGCAATGGTTTGTAAAGGTAGAACCAATGGCTAAAGCATCTGCAGATGCAGTTCGCAGCGGTGCGGTAAAGATTGAACCTGAAGCGCTTGCTCCACGTTACTTCGAGTGGGTCGACAACATGCATGACTGGTGTATTTCACGTCAGTTGTGGTGGGGTCACCGAATTCCAGTTTGGTATGGTCCAAATGGTGAAGTTCAAGTTGTTGGTCCTGATGAAACCGCACCTGCTGGTTGGACCCAAGATTCAGATGTTCTAGATACCTGGTTCTCTTCTGGTCAGTGGGCATTCTCAACTTTTGGTTGGCCAGATAAGTCAGCAGATCTAGCGAAGTTCTATCCAACATCTGTCTTGGTAACCGGCTACGACATTTTGTTCTTCTGGGTTGTTCGCATGATGATGATGTCAACCTTCGCAATGGATGGCGTGCCACCGTTTAAGACAATCATGTTGCACGGTTTAGTTCGCGATCAATTTGGCAAGAAGATGTCTAAGAGCCGTGGAAATGTAATTGATCCACTTGAATTTATGGACAAGTACGGTGCAGATGCACTTCGCTTTACATTAGCTCGTGGTGCAAATCCGGGAACCGATCAGGCATTAGCTGAAGATTGGATCGGCGGATCCCGCAACTTTGCAACAAAACTGTGGAATGCAACTCGCTTTGCAATGATGAACGGCGCAACCGTTGAGGGAGAGCTTCCAGCACTTGATTCACTAAACGCAATCGACAAGTGGATCCTTAGCCGACTATCTGAAACTGTTTCAGAAGCAACTGAACTTCTCGAAAAGTATGAGTACGCACGTGCTTGCGAATTGATGTATCACTTTGCATGGGATGATTTGTGCGACTGGTACTTAGAGCTTTCAAAGGAAGCCTTTGCTTCAGGTAATGCCGAAGGCACTAAGCGCGTTCTTGGTTATGTTCTAGACCAACTATTCCGCTTAATGCACCCAGTAATGCCATTTATTACAGAACAGATGTGGACCACATTGACCGGGGGAGAATCGCTGGTGGTCGCTCAGTGGCCAGTAGCTAACCCTGCCCATGTCGATAAGAAGGCAGAAACCCTGATTTCTCAGCTTCAGGAGATCATCACTGAGGTTCGTCGCTTCCGAAATGATCAAGGAATCAAGACCTCCTTGAAGATCCCTGGCCGCATCGTTGCAACAGGTGACATCGCTAAGTACGCATCAGCGGTTGCTTTCGTGGTTCGTATGGAGCTTGGCGAGATCACACCAAGTGCTAAGTGCGAAGCCGCTGGCGTAACTATTGAATTCGACTTAACTGGTTCTATCGATGTTGTGGCAGAGCGAGCACGCCTGGAAAAAGATTTAGCAACAGCTACCAAGGACAAGCAAACCGCGGAAGTGAAGTTGAACAATCAAGGCTTCATGGCGAAAGCACCAGAAAATGTTGTTGTTGAAATTCGTGAACGTCTAGAAAAGACAACTGCCGACATTGAGCGAATCACTGCAGCACTTGCAGCGTTGCCACAAGCATGATGATTTCACCAGATGATCAAGAGCGCGTAGACGCGATCGAACAAGCGTTGCTTGCACGTTGGCCAGAAACACGCATCGCGCCAACTACCGAACGCATTGCAGCGCTTGTAGATATCTTGGGTTCACCTCAACTGACTTATCCAACAATTCATATTGGTGGCACAAACGGAAAGACAACAACAAGCCGCATGGTTGATGCATTGTTGTTCGCCCACGGATTGCGCACCGGACGTTTTACTAGTCCACATCTAGAAACTTATCGTGAGCGCATTTCGATCAACGGCGAACCAATTGATCCAAAAGAGTTGATTTTTTCCTACAACGACATCGCTGCATATTTAGATTTAATGGATACTAAATTTGAACATCCCATCTCTTTCTTTGAGGCAATCACTGCATTAGCTTTTGCAGCCTTTGCAGAGCACCCAGTAGATGTTGGTGTTATCGAAGTTGGCATGGGTGGCGAATGGGATGCAACCAATGTTGTTGATGCAGATGTTTCTGTGATCATGCCGATCGGTTTTGATCACATGGAGTATTTGGGAAATACCCTGCATGAAATCGCTGCAACCAAGGCTGGAATCATTAAAGAGGGCGGTTTTGTGGTGCTTGCTCAGCAGGAGCCAGAAGCCGCTAAAGAGTTAATTCGTAAGGCCGCTGAAGTGGGCGCAGATGTAGTCCGCGAAGGTGTTGAGTTCTCTGTCCTATCTCGTGCAGTAGCAGTTGGTGGGCAGTTGCTCACGATTCAGGGAATTCATGACACATATGACGAGATTTTCCTGCCGTTACATGGTCGTCATCAAGCAGCAAACGCTGCAGCGGCGCTAGTAGCGGTTGAAGCATTCTTTGGAGATCAGCCATTAGATATTGAAGCGGTACGTGCTGGCTTTGCCGCAGTGACGTCTCCGGGTCGTTGTGAAGTTGTTCATCGCGAACCAACGGTTATTTTGGATGCTGCACATAACCCACATGGTGCGAAAGCCCTTGCAGATACCTTGCTCAACGAATTCAACTTTGATGAAATCATCGCAGTTGTTGGTGTTTTTGGGGACAAGGATGCAACCGGTATTTTCCAAGAGCTAGAGCCAATCGTTGACCATGTCATCGTTACACAAAGCTCTTCATCACGTGCAATGTCATCATCTGATCTTGAAAAGATTGCGTCATCGATTTTTGGTGCAGATCGAGTTTTTGAAGTTTCAGATTTAAATACAGCTCTTGATAAGGCTGTTGCAGATTCAGTTCGCCCATTGAGCGATGACACCGTCGGAATTCTTGTTACAGGTTCAGTTGTTACAGTTGGTGAAGCTCGTACATATCTAAGAAAGAAGTTTGCGCGATGAAGATTCTGGGAGCATCTGTATTGATTGCTGAGAGCATGACCTTAGGTTTTGCAATCTTGCTCGCCATGAAGGATCAGTCACAAGCGGCGATTATTTATGGCTGCGTTGTTTCATTCCTGCTTTTTGTAGCTGCCGGACTAGTTCGACGCCCAGGTGGTTTTGTATTCGGTTCCTTGATGCAGATCGCCATGATTGGCTTTGGATTTGTTGAGCCATCCTTCTTCATTATTGGGGTGGTTTTGATTGGTCTTTGGGTGGCGGCCATCGTTGTGGGCCGCAAGGGAGAGGCTGCTCGCGCTGCCTTGCTGGCTGCAGCGCCTAAAAAACCCTAATAGACTGGGGCAGTGAGCACAGAGAAAACACTTATCCTCGTAAAGCCCGATGGCGTACGCCGCGGTTTGGTTGGCGAGGTTATTTCCCGAATCGAAACTAAAGGGTATGCAATCGATGCTTTGCGCATGTTGCAAGCAGATGAAGCGCTTCTTGCGCAGCATTACGCCGAGCACATTGGTAAGCCATTTTACGAACCACTAGTTGAGTTCATGATGTCTGGACCAATTGTTGCGATCGTTGCTTCTGGAAATCGTGTGATCGAAGGCTTCCGTTCATTAGCTGGTGTAACAGATCCAACTGTTGCAGCCCCTGGAACAATTCGCGGAGATCTAGCTCGTGATCAAGGAACCAAAGTTATGCAGAACCTAGTTCACGGTTCAGACTCACCAGAGTCTGCAGCACGTGAAATTCAAATCTTTTTTCCGCAGTAATAACTTCCCCAAGATATAAAAAGCACAAGGAGTAAAAATGTCACAAGCAAGCAGAATGTCCTTTATTGGTCGCGATATGGCGGTTGACCTAGGCACAGCAAACACACTTGTGTATGTACGCGGACGTGGCATTGTTTTGAATGAGCCATCAGTAGTAGCTGTTAACCAAGACACCGGCGGAATTCTTGCTGTTGGTCTTGAGGCGAAGAAGATGATTGGCCGTACTCCTGGCAACATCGTTGCTATCCGTCCATTGAAGGATGGCGTTATCGCAGACTTTGATACAACAGAGCGCATGCTTCGTTACTTCATTCAAAAGGTTCACCGTCGTCGTTACTTGGCTAAGCCACGTATCGTTGTATGCGTTCCATCAGGTATCACTGGTGTTGAGCAGCGCGCGGTTAAGGATGCAGGGTATGCAGCCGGCGCACGTAAGGTGTACATCATCGAAGAGCCAATGGCTGCAGCAATCGGTGCAGGTCTTCCAATCCACGAGCCAACAGGAAACATGGTCGTCGATATTGGTGGAGGAACAACTGAGGTAGCGGTTATTTCACTAGGTGGAATTGTGACATCTCTATCGATTCGCGTAGGCGGAGATGAGCTAGATCAATCAATTATTAACTGGGTTAAGCGTGAATTCTCACTGCTTTTGGGAGAGCGCACAGCAGAAGAGATCAAGATGGCGATCGGCTCTGCATACCCACTAGCTGGCGAAAATGATGCAGAGATTCGCGGTCGCGATCT
>CAYNYE010000088.1:0-4555 GCA_964401345.1 uncultured Candidatus Planktophila sp. | reverse complement strand
CGCTGATGAAAATCCTTGCGGGGCTCTGAAGTAAACTCTCCCGCATGACTTTAACCCTCTCGGTAGTTGGCTGCGGTTATCTTGGAGCCACCCATGCTGCATGTATGTCCTCTCTAGGTTTCACCGTTGTCGGTGTCGATACAGATCCCGAGAAGGTTGCACTTCTGCAAAGTGGAAAGTTGCCCTTTTACGAGCCAGGTCTAGACACTCTGCTCGAGCAAGAGATGAAAACTGGGCGCCTATCTTTCACAACTGATTTCTCTGCGGTTAAAGATGCAGATGTTCATTTTGTTTGCGTTGGAACGCCACAGAGCAAAGATGGTCTTGCTGCAGATTTAACATATGTGAAATCCGCAGTTGCTGCAATCGCTCCGCATCTAAAAGATGGTGCATTGGTTGTTGGAAAATCAACAGTTCCAGTTGGAACTGCACAAGGCCTGCGCGATGAGTTAGCAAAGATTGCACCACAAGCAGATCTTGCCTGGAACCCAGAGTTTCTACGTGAAGGTTTTGCGGTCGAAGATACTTTGACTCCAAACCGTTTGGTTGTTGGTGTTGCAAATGATCGCGCTGAAGAGATTCTTAAAGAGGTCTACGAACCTGTTATCGCTTTGGGTACACCTTGGATTCGCGCAGATCTTCCTACATCTGAATTAGTAAAGGTTGCTGCAAACTCATTCCTTGCAACCAAGATTTCATTTATCAATGCAATGGCTGAAGTCTGCGAAGCTGCCGGTGGCGATGTCACAGTGTTAGCAAAGGCGATCGGGTATGACCCACGAATCGGTAATCGTTTCTTGCAGGCAGGTATTGGTTTTGGTGGAGGCTGTCTTCCAAAGGATATTCGTGCATTTATGGCTCGCGCTGAAGAACTTGGTGCTAAGCAAGCACTTGAATTCTTGCGTGAAATCGATGCTATTAACCTTCGTGCGCGTCAACGCGTAATTGATGTTGTACGCGGCGAGCTTTCAGAGGATTTAACCAAGTACAAGATCGCGGTCTTAGGTGCGACTTTCAAGCCAGACAGTGATGATGTGCGTGACTCCCCTGCACTAGATATTGCGGCACAGCTGCAAGCAGCGGGAGCAATTGTTGTTGTGCACGATCCACAAGGCATCGAACCAGCACGTAGGCGTTTCCCAAATCTTCAGTATCAAGAGGTCGTTACGGATGCACTTAAAGATGCGGATCTGATCCTGCACTTAACAGAATGGAAGGAGTACCGTCAGATTGATCCTGCCGCGATTGCTCCATTGGTTAAGGGCAAGGTGATTATTGATGGTCGTAATATGTTGGATCGCAACCTTTGGCGTAAAGCTGGCTGGAAGTTCCACGCACTAGGACGTACCGATTAATACCAAGGAAACAATTGATGCGGTTCTGGCGTTAAAAACCTGGGCTGTAGTTGGTCTTAGTAATAATCCAGATCGTGCCGCATTTGGAGTTGCTCGTTTATTGCAGGAAAAAGGTCATCAGATTATTCCGGTGCACCCAAAAGCTGAAACAGTGCATGGAGAAACTGGATTTGCCTCGCTATCTGCAATCGAACAATCTGTAGATGTTGTTGATTGTTTTGTTAACTCAGATCTTGTTGGTTCAGTAGTTGATGAAGCAATTGCAATAGGTGCAAAGGCGGTTTGGCTTCAGCTTGATGTAATTGATGAACAAGCAGTTGCCCGTGCGCAAGCCGCTGGATTATTAACAGTTATGGACCGCTGCCCGGCAATCGAGTACCGAGCTCGCTAGCTCCTTACTCATCTATTTCCCCTTGCATATATTGCAGCGCGTGCTCAATCTCTTCGATTAACGCATCGAGATTATTTCCTGCAAGGGTTACATGGCCCACTAATACACCAGGCTGATTTGAGTTCTTGTACTGATGAAATTTCATGGCAGGTGTTCGTGCCATGAGATGTAAATATGGTCGATACATATTGGGTTTATCACCGCAGTAAACATTTCCAGTGACCACAAATCGCGAAGTCATTGAAGGATCACCTAAAGGAAGATCTAAAATTGCACGCAGGTGTTGCTCATATTGACTTGTAATTGCGCCATCTACAGTCCAGTTACCCGAACTATGTGGGTGCATCTCAACCTTCACAACAGATAGTTCTTGATCCTTTACAGAAATTTCGACCGCAATTACTCCGACTGCGCCTAATTGCGCAGAAACATCTAATGCGAGCTGTTGCGCTTTCTCTTGCAGTGAGTCAGAAAGCAGTGGAGCTGGCGTAATACTCATTACCCATAGGCTATTTTTTCTGATGATTTCAGAGGGTGCCCAGGTTGTTGCTTGACCATGTGGTGAACGTGCAACCATCACACAAATTGTGGGTTGTTCATCAATTATTAATCCGTACTTTTCACTTGAAGCTGACAGCGCAGAAAATGAAGGACGCACCGTCACTCCATCTGACTCTAACCCTTTTACGAAACTTAATGGGAAAGATTTATCTATAACTGTCACGACATCGCATCGTGCGCCATCGGCGTCATGCAGAAGTTCTACGCCCAATGCTTGCGCTGGTGAAATAAACATTCCGGCATGAGGGGCTGAGCCCAATAGGCCCACCGTTGGAAAGGTTTTACTCACGGGCTTATCGTAGTTGTACCGATACAGTAAGGCGCGTACCGAAAGTCACATCACTTACAGAGCCAGAAGGTTTGATCAATAATGACAACAATAGTTTTAGCCTCACAGTCAACTAGTCGTCGCCGACTCTTGGAATCAGCTGGACTTGCTCCAAAAATTATTGTTAGCCATGTAGATGAAGAGACAGATTTCTTTAATTCACTATCCCCTGCAGACATGGTGATTGCATTAGCAATTACTAAGGCGCACACCGTTCGCGAGCAAATAGATTTTCCAGCCATCATTATTGGGTGCGATTCGACCTTTGAGTTTGAGGGCCAATCCCTTGGCAAGCCCGGAACTCCAGATGTAGCTACAGAACGTGCAAAACGAGTCCGCGGAAATTCAGGGTTACTTCACACAGGGCACTGCATTATCGATACCGCTAAAGATATTGAGATCTCAGATCGAGTAACTACACGTGTGACTTTTGATCACATGAGCGATGAAGAGATCGCAGATTATGTAGCTACCGAAGAGCCGCTTCATGTCGCGGGTGGTTTCACTTTAGATGGTTTCAGCTCTCCCTTCATTCCATCCATTGAAGGCGATTACACAAATGTTGTTGGAATATCTATGCCTTTTGTTCGTAAAGCCTTTGCCAATCTTGGGTACACATGGCCCGAAGTTAAGGCCATGAGGTAGGCAGCGGCACATCGCCAATTTGTGACATTATTACCGCATGACACAGACCGAACTTCTATATAAGGATCCACTTGCTGCGGCAGAACAAGCAGCGAAGGAAATTGCAGCAAAGACCGGCTTTGCACACCACGATGTTGCACTTGTTATGGGATCAGGTTGGGTTAGCGCGGTTGATGCGCTTGGAACACCTGTTTTTGAGTGCAACGCTGAGGAGTTCACGGGATTTTTTGCACCTGCAGTTGAGGGACATTCTGGCAAGGTCCGCTCTTATGAGATTGAGAGCGATGGAAAGAAGTTACGTGCCTTGGTCTTTCTTGGAAGAACTCACCTGTACGAAGGCAAAGGGATTGAACCCGTTGTGCACAGTGTGCGCACTGCTGTTAAAGCAGGTTGCAAAGTTGTCATCCTTACCAATGCGTGTGGTGGAATCAATACCGCTTATTCAGTTGGTCAGCCAGTATTGATTCGCGATCACATTTCATTAACTGCGGTTTCGCCATTGTCAGGTGCGACCTTTGTTGATCTCACTGATCTTTATAGCAAGCGAATCCGCGAAATCGTAAAGAAGGAAGATTCATCGCTACAAGAAGGTGTTTACGTTCACTGGCGTGGCCCAACCTATGAAACTCCTGCAGAAATCTTGATGATGCGAACAATGGGCGCCGATCTCGTTGGAATGTCAACAGTTCCTGAAGCGATCGCCGCACATGCGTTAGGAGCTGAAGTTCTAGGTATCTCATTAGTCACAAATGCAGCAGCGGGAGTAACGGGCGAAAAGCTCAACCATGAAGAGGTAATTGCTGCAGGTAAAGCGGCGGCAGATCGAATGGGCGCACTTCTCAAAGGGGTTATTCCGAAGTTACTCTAAGCCTATGGATCAATCATTAGTGCAGGAAGTTCATGCCTGGATCGCAGATGATCCAGATCCATTGAGCGCTGCACAATTACAGCAATGGCTTGATGATGGCAATGAAGCTGAGTTGCGTGCATCCTTTAATGGCTTCTTGCAATTTGGAACCGCTGGATTGCGCGGACCAATTAGACCTGGGCCATCCGGCATGAATCGTGCGGTGGTCGGTCGTGCAGCTGCCGGAATCGTCGCTTACATGAAAGAGCGCAACCTAACTTCAGTAGTTATCGGTCGCGATGCGCGATATGGATCGGAAGATTTCACCTTTGAAACCGCTGAAATTATGAGCGGTGCTGGGATGACGGTTTATGTCTTGCCTCGCCCGCTTCCAACTCCGGTTTTAGCTTTTGCTACCAATGAACTGC
>CAYNYE010000087.1:0-4602 GCA_964401345.1 uncultured Candidatus Planktophila sp. | reverse complement strand
AGTACAAAGGAGCTAGCAAGAAACGGGAGCGGAAGAGGATTACTTCGATGACATGTGAAATTTGATTCATGTCTAAATTTTAACTTAACCCTCCAGAGAAAGGGTTACTTGTAGCCATTCCTCCTCTAATTTCGCCTTTTCTGCCTGTATTTCCAGCAGTTCAACGGAAATGGCTATGAGACGTTCAGCATCAAAAGCAGAGCTCTCTTGTTCAGCAGTTAATGCAGTAATTCTTGAATCACACTTTTCCATCTGTCGCTCTAATCGAGTTAAATCTTTTTTCAACTGACGTTCTTCGGCAGCGTTAGAAGATTTCTTTTCCTTGATTGGTGTCGCTGATGCAGATATTGATTCTGCTCGCAGCTCTAAATACTCATCGACAGCTCTGGGAAGATCACGCACCTTCTTATCGCCTAAGAGGCCAACAAAGCGATCGCAGACGCGTTCTAAGAAGTATCTATCGTGTGAAATTACAATCAAAGTTCCACCGTAGCTATCTAGCAAATCCTCAAGCTCGGTCAGAGTTTCAATATCAAAGTCATTTGTTGGCTCATCAAGAAGCAGCACATTTGGGCTATCCATAAGCAAGCGTGTTAGTTGTAATCGTCGTCTTTCTCCACCGGACAAATCTCCAACTGGTGTCCATTGTGATTCGCGATCAAAACCTAAACGCTCACACAATTGGGAGGCAGAAAGTTCACGACCTCCACCGATTTCCACGCGGTTTGCGACCTTTTCCACCGCTTCAAGAACTCGCCAGGTTGGATCAAGTTCATCTAGATGCTGAGTTAAGAAAGCAGCTTTAACCGTTACACCGGTTACTAACTTTCCTGCAGTTGGAGTTATCTCGCCAGTTAAAGTCTTCATCAATGTGGTTTTGCCTGCGCCATTAACGCCAACAATTCCGATGCGATCTCCTGGACCAATATTCCAGTACAGATCATCAATTAATTCATTGTCACCAAGTTTTACCTGCACATGATGGGCTTCATACACTGTTTTTCCGAGACGATTAAGCGCAAACTTCAGTAGTTCGCCTTGATCACGTGGTGCTGGTTCATCGGCAATCAAAACATTTGCTGCATCAATTCGAAACTTGGGTTTAGATGTACGCGCAGGTGCTCCGCGACGAAGCCATGCAAGCTCCTTCTTAATCAACATATTTCGACGTTGATCCATAACCGCTGCCTGACGTGATCTTTCAGCCTTTGAAAGAACGAAGGCGCTATAGCCACCGTCGTACTCTTCGACCTTACCTTCAACAACTTCCCATGTTCGATCAGTTACCGCATCTAAGAACCAACGATCGTGCGTTACAACAACAACAGCGAGGCCGCGACGATTATTGATGTATGAAGCAAGCCAAGCAACACCTTCAACATCTAAGTGGTTGGTTGGTTCATCCAGCAGAATCAAATCAAGTTCGTTGATCAATAGCTTTGCTAAACCAACGCGACGTCTTTCACCACCTGATAGTTGACCAAATTTGCGATCAAAGATGTGATCATCGAAACTTCCGAACAAACCTGTAAAGACTTCGCGGATATTTGGATCACTTGCCCATTCATGCTTCTGGGCATCACCTAAGACAACTTCACCCACTGTGCTTTCAGGGTTTGCTAAATCAACTTGAGATAACAAACCAATCTTTGCAGAGTTGGATTTTGTAACGCGACCTGAATCTGGTGGCTCGATTCCGGCCATAACCTTCATCAAGGTACTTTTTCCTGAACCATTTCGGCCAACAATTCCGATGCGATCGCCTTCGGAGACGCCAAGTGAGACGCCGACTAGAAGCTCTTTGATATCAAAGGCTTTAGAGACATCTTCTATATTCACAACATTGCGCGCCACGGTAGGAGAGCGTACCTTTCCCTTATGAAGGTAACTGACCGCGAATACGCCCTAGAGCTAGATAGAACCGATCCACTGGCTCACTTCAAATCCCAATTTGTGATTGGTGACCCGGATATGTGTTACCTCGACGGTAATTCACTTGGCCGTCTGCCTAAAGCAACCATTACCGCCATCAACGACTTTATGACCAAGGAATGGGGCCCAGAAGTTGTGACTGGCTGGAGTCACTGGGTTGATGAGGCGCAGCCAACCGGTGATTTATTGGGCGAAGCAGCCCTTGGTGCAGCTCATGGCCAGGTACTTGTGTGCGACACAACCTCTGTGAACTTTTACCAATTATGTCTTGCTGCAATCCATGCACGTCCTGGACGCAAAACAATAATTACAGATGCCGCTAACTTTCCAACTGATCGTTACATCTTGGATGGAATTGCTAAGCAGTTCGGGTTAAATCTTGTCATTATTAATAATGAAGATCCAGCGATAGCAACACATGAGCGCATCACAACAGAGGTCCTTGCTCCATATCTCAATGATGATGTTGCTTTGGTAACCCTTGAGGTTATTCAGTATCGATCTGGTGCACGAACAGATTTGAAATCAATTACCGATCAAGTCCGTGCAATTGGTGGATTAGTTGTGTGGGATGCCAGCCATGCGGTTGGTGCGATTGAACTAAACCTTGATGCAAATGGTGTCGATCTATGTGTTGGTTGCACTTACAAGTATGGAAACTCTGGACCGGGTTCACCAGCATGGTTATATGTCTCCAAGCGCATACAAAAAGAGCTGCAAGTTCCAATTCAAGGTTGGTTTGCACAAGATGCACAATTTGAAATGGGACCAGTTTTTGAACGTTCTCAAACTATTCGCGGCTTTCAAATCGCAAGCCCTTCTCTCATGGGTATTCGTTGTGTGCAGACAGCTTTTTCCATGATCAAAGAGGCTGGTATCGATGCGATCGCACATAAGGCAGCGGTTGGAACACAAATGATGATTGATCTTTACGATGAATGGCTAGCTCCATTGGGTATCGAACTAAACACATCACGCGATCCAAAGGAGCGTGGCGGTCATATTTCACTTGTTCACCCAGATGCTGCGCAGATCTGTGTAGCGCTGCGCACAATGACAAATGTGATTCCGGATTACCGCACACCTAATTCAATCCGTTTGGCGATCTCTCCCCTACCAACCTCATATGTTGAGATCTGGGATGGCTTTGCCCGTATGCGTGATTTAGTGGCATCTGGCCGCTATAAAGAGGTTAAAGAAGGCGGTTCACGAGTCACATGAGCGAAAACTTTGATTCAGCACTTACATACACCTCGTACCTTGCTGTTGATGAATTACTAAAACTTCAGCGTCCACTGTCTGCTGGTCCCGAACATGATGAGATGTTGTTCATCATCATTCACCAAACGTACGAGTTGTGGTTCAAGCAATTGATCCATGAGTTCCAAGAAGCACAACGCGCATTGGAATCTGGGGATTCTCATTACTCACTAGCTATCTTGGGCCGCATTCGAACAATTCTCAAAGTGTGTGTAACTCAAATTGATATTTTAGAAACAATGACGCCGTTGCAATTTAATGCGTTTCGTTCTTACCTTTCGTCATCAAGTGGCTTTCAATCTGCGCAGTTCAGAATGGTCGAGGCATTATTAGGTCGACGTGATTCAAAGATGGCCGGACATTTACCACCTGATATTCAAGAACAAATCAAAGTAATCACAAGCAAGAATTCAGTGTGGGATTCAGCTCTTGCCTACTTGGCAAAGCGCGGACATGCGATTCCAAATGATGTTCTTAATCGCAACAAATCAGAAAGTTACACTGCTAATGAAGCAGTGCAGACTGTTCTACTTGATGTTCATCGCAACGATCCAGAATCTGCGATGGTTTGCGAGCGACTTGTAGACATCGATGAAGGTCTGCAGGAATGGCGTTATCGCCATGTAAAGATGGTTGAAAGAACTATTGGTCACAAGATGGGTACCGGTGGTTCCAGCGGTGCGGGCTACTTGGCAAGCACTTTATTCAATCCAACTTTTCCAGATCTCTGGGAGATCCGTTCAAGTTTTTAGTTGGGCAACCCTTTAACTACTATTTCAGATAAAGCTTTACGTACACGCGGCGCTTTTTCACGTTCAAGCATCATGCCCTCTAATTGCTCTGCAGGTGCTTGCTTTCCAATCGCAATTACCGCGATTGGTAGTGCACCATCAAAAAATTGTGCTGCCGCGCCGTGGTCGAAGCCAGCCATTTGGTGGGCTACAAAGCCACGATGATGTGCCTCAAGGGTTAGCTGTGCGACAGATAAGCCGCAGTCATAAAGATATGTTGGATTGTCGTTTCCATCAGGTGCTGTTGGTACGCCAGCAACAGCAACAAGAAGTGAGGCTCGTTTTGCCCACGCTTGATTAAACTCCCCTAACGTTCCAAGAAGTTCATTAAATTCAGAGGAACCTCGTAATCCAACAATGAATCTCCATGGTTGGTGATTAAATGCAGATGGAGCCCAACGTGCCGCTTCCAAAATAGCAATCAGGTCCTCGCTAGTTACAAGTGCTGTTTCATCTAATGAACGTGGACTGCGACGTTCAGCGAATAGGTCATGGATCTCTACTGCGGTTTCGGCTCTAGTCATAGTTGTGAGCCTATCTTGAAATCAACGATAGTGATACACGAGAATTGCGATGATTGAGAACACCGCTCCACCAGAAATTAAGAAGTACTTAACCC
>CAYNYE010000086.1:0-4732 GCA_964401345.1 uncultured Candidatus Planktophila sp. | reverse complement strand
GCCAACTTGTTCTTGAAGGTTGGATGCATAACCGAACACGTATGGTTGTTGCATCTTTCCTGGTTAAGGATTTACACCTTGAATGGCAGTTGGGCGAACGTTTCTTTGCCGATCATCTTGTTGATTACGATGTCGCCTCAAATGCACATGGTTGGCAATGGACCGCAGGCTGCGGAACAGATGCATCGCCGTATTACCGAGTCTTCAACCCGATTGAACAAGGGCGACGATTTGATGAAAATGGCGATTACATTCGCCGATATGTGCCAGAGCTTGCCCACTTATCTGCAGCAGAGATACATGAGCCGTGGTTGTTCCTTGATGGCTACAGCAAGGGATATCCAGAGCGAATTGTTGATCATGCGATCGAACGCAATGAGGCATTAGCTCGATTGCAAGAGATCAAAGCTGACAAACCCCCAATGCCTGGCGCTTAGCCGCATACATCGCATTATCTGCACGCAGCAACAAATCATCTGCTCCATCATTGTCGGCAATTCCAATGCTGACTCCAATGCTTATGTGATCTCCATCGATCACAAAGGGGTAGGACAAGGTGCCGCGTAAGGCTAATGCGATCTCCATAACTGTTTCATTAGTGCCATCAACTAGTACCCCGAACTCATCTCCGCCTAAACGAGCTAGCAGTGCGGTGGATGGCAGCGCACGATCAAATCGTTGGGCTACCTGCTGCAAAACCTTGTCTCCCACTTCATGTCCGTAGGTGTCATTAACCGGTTTAAATCCATCGAGATCTAAAAGCATCAGTGAACCTTCACGCGTAGCAAAGTTTTGAATTTCAGAGATCAACCTGCGTCGATTGGGCAGCATCGTTAGCTCATCGGTTCTGGCCAGAATCCTTTCATGTCCGATACTTCGTGCTTGATTAAGAGCGATACTCATTCTTATGAAAGCTAAAGCCAATGTCCCGATCGCCGGAATCAAAATGAATTGTGGAAAACTTTCCGGCGCGATAGCAAGAAGGGCAAGCAAGGTTGCACTTAAGAAAACAGATAGTGTGATTAGTACAGGACTGACACCTGATCTACTCTTGTTATCTGTTGTTGGATGCCAGCAGCTTTCAGCAATAACAACAAATGCCAGTAGCCACCCATAATCAATCAAAGAGCCAAAAACATATGTTGAATTAATGTTTTGCCACAAAAAGACAAAATCACTTGCTGCGTAAATACAAACACCGATAGCCAACAACAATCCACGCATCGAAAACCCCTGCATTGCTACAGTGGCCGCGATGAAACACAACAAAACTAGATCTGCCACTGGATAGATGACTGCAAAGAAGGATTGATTGAAATCCCCATCAAAGTGAGGAAGCACGGGATGCAAGGCAAAAGCGGTGCCTAAGGTGCTTAGTCCCAAACCCACGATAGACGCATCGACAAATTCAAGCGCCGTCAACTTTTGCTGAATTGAGATCAACATCTGTAGTCCCAGGAGAGCTAAGGGGTAGAAAAGCAGATATAGCGGCTCTGAAAGATTTGCGAGAAAGGCTGAATCGTCAAAGTAGGTACTCAAAGTCGCAGCAATTGACCCCAAGCACCACATACTTATAGCTGCAGCGGTTAATGGTTGTGCCCACTTGTTGTTAATTCTTGGCGCTACAAGCACCGAGAATAAAGCGGCAATTGCAACGCTATTGAAAGCCACCACATCCATCCACACCCCTGAAAAGCTTTGATGGAAAGGGAGTTGCACCACCAAAAGAATCGGAGCTATGAATCGCACAGCGCGCATACACACAGAGTAAGAACATTTTTCTTATAAGGGCATAGGGATACCCATAGATACAAAAAACCCGCTACCTGTTTGGCAGCGGGTTTTTTGGAAAATCTGGAGTTTAGAAGCGCCGTGTCTTAGAAGCCCTTGGTACAGATCAACTTCGCGCTCTCGCGAGCATCTGCAACATTTGCTGCAAGCTCTGCTGGCTTGTTTGTCGCTGCAAGCTTTGCAGCTTCCAACTTCTTGATAGTGATATCAATGTTACGAATCTTGCTTGCGTAAGCACGGACAGCTGAAGTCCATGAACCAACAGCGGTTGTCAGAATCTTCTTGTCAGCATCTGTTGTCGCTGCCGTTAACTTCGCTTGCGCTGCAACCTGTCGCTTAGTTGCTTCATCAAGTTTGGCTTGAATCTCAGCCTTGTTTGCTGTCTCAGTTGTGATTCCAAGCTCGATAACTGGAAGTTGTGCCTTGAAGTTAGCAGCTGTTGTCACTGCCGCCTTTTGAGACTTAACCGCATCATTTGCAGCGGTCAAGCAATCAAGTGATAACCAGGTCAGCTTTGTGCTTGAAACCAACGGATTCTTTGCGCAACGGTATGTTCCGCCACTTGTCTTAGTAGTTTGTCCTGACTTCTTGCAAGCAACGCCATTGGAAATCTTGGTTGCTGCATCTGCAGGGACCGCGATCATGACGCCACCGGCGACAACGAGCGCTACAGAAAGTGATGCGATCTTGCGGAACATGTATGTGCCTTTCGTAGTAATGGGGCAATACTATCGATTAGGCACTTAAAGAAGGCTGAAAACCCGCCGTGAGTCCGGTAGGTATGACCACTACTTTCGCTGTTTGTCCCTCAAGTTCATGCCAACTTTTCTAACGATTGAACGCGGTATTGCATGAACAATGAAGACGAGAAGCTTGTACTGCCACCCTGGAACGCTGACCGCTTCACCCTTAAGAGCATCACTCCATGATTGTTCAACCAGGCGATCAGAGTTCAACCACATGAAGTTCGGAAGCCCCTTCATCGACATTCTGCCCCGTTGATGGAACTCGGTACGGGTAAAGCCAGGACATAAGGCGCTTACCTTCACATTTGTTCCAGCAAGCTCTGTGTTCAGAGATTCAGAGAGTACGGTCAAGTAAGACTTAGAGGCGCTGTAGGAACCACCTGCGATGTAACCCGCCACCGATGAAACATTGATAATGACACCGTTATTGCGCTGTTTCATAGAGGGCAGGGCTACATGCATGAGTCGCATTGGAGTGCGGACCAAAACATCAAGAAGTTGTTGCTCAATCTCTAGACTCGACATCGTAAAGGCTTTATTAGTTCCAAATCCTGCATTATTAATCAGGACATCAATCTGATTGTCAGCGATGAACTTTTCAACCTTCAAACAACCATCATCAGTCGAGAGATCTGCCTGGATTATCTGGGTCTTCACTCCGTACGTTTCTTCAAGTCCCTGCGCACGCTCTTGTAGACGAGGCAAGTCGCGAGCTACCAACACAATGTTGTAACTCTTGGAAGCCAGAAGACGAGTAAAACTCTCGCCTATACCTGATGTTGCTCCTGTGACTAAGGCCCATGAAGACATGTGTTCTCCTATCGAACGATGAGTTCACCAATTGCACCCTTGGGTACAAATGGTGAGTGTGGCGCAATTGGTGCGAGCTTTACATACTCTTCACCTTGTGTCGGACGTTGATCTTCTTCGTTCTTATTTGGCCACAGTGAAAGGGCGCGCTCTGCCTGAGCCGTGATCGTCAAAGATGGATTTACGCCAAGATTTGCGGTGATTGTTGACCCATCAACAATATGAAGTGTCGGGTAATTCCAGACTCGATGATAGGCGTCAACAACTCCTTCAGATGCATTTTGACCGATAACACAACCACCAACAAAGTGGGCGGTAAATGGCGCATCAATCAAATCTCCAACATGTCCACCGGCGATACCACCATGCTTTTCTGCAATACGACGGACTACTTCATTCGCAGCAGGAATGTACGTTGCATTGGGATGCTCAGAATCATTCGTTGAAGTTAAATGCCAAACAAACCAACTTCGCTTTGGTTTCACGGAGATAAAAGAATCCACATTTTGCATAGTTAAGGCAATTACAGTGCGCTCGCTCCACCTACGTACATCTAGGATTCTTTTGAGAAGATACGGGTTTGCGATGAACGCCTTCCACCATTGCTTACGACGTAATTTTGATGAACTGCCATCGGTCATGATTGTTTGGAGCAGTCCCATTAAATTGCTTCCCTTGCCATAACGCACAGGCTCAATGTGTGTGTGTGCATCGGGGAAGAACGAAGATGTAATTGCACTTCCTTGACTAAAATCAATATCCGTATTTTTCATTATGGCTCCGGTGAGCGCTTCACTATTGGTTCTTGAGTGATCACCAAGTCGATCCGACATCCGGGGCAACACTCCAGAATCCTTCATTTTATGCAGGAGTTTTTGCGTGTTGTATGTTCCGGCAGCAACAATTACTTCATTGGCAAAAAAGGTTTTACCTCGTGAACCAAACGGGTCGTTGGTTTTGGTCGTTGTGATCTTCCAACGGCCATCCGCTAGTTGCTGAATCTTGGTAGCCGTAGTCAAAGGAAAAACCTGGGCACCAGCTGACTCTGCAAGCCCTAAGTAATTCTTCGGCAACGTATTCTTTGCGTTGAATTGACAGCCGGTCATGCAGGAACCACATTGCTGACAGCCATTTCGATCAGGGCCAACACCACCAAAGAATGGATCTTTAGAAAGTTTACCTTTTCCATCACCAAAGAAAACACCTAGTGGTGCCATTTGAAAGGTATGACCGACACCCATTTCCTCGGCCGCATCTTTCATCGCTTGATCGCTATTGGAAAAGTATGGATTCTCTGTAACGCCTAACATGCGTCGAGCTTGATCGAACCAAGGAGCAAGCTCCTTCTTCCAATCTGTGATTGATGCCCACTGCTTGTCATTGAA
>CAYNYE010000085.1:0-4804 GCA_964401345.1 uncultured Candidatus Planktophila sp. | reverse complement strand
CAATTGAACTTCCAAGCAACAGTCAGATTTTGGTAGCAAGTGGTCCTGTTACAGGACACACACTTCCAACAGATACAGCTGTTTGGTTACGCCTGGTTCCTTAATGACAAATACAAGAAGGTTTCATCCAGCATGGATTGCTGCAGCCGTTACCTTCTTTACCCTTGTCGCAACCGCAGGTTTTCGATCCGCGCCCTCAGTTCTCATCGTCCCTTTAGAAGAGGCGTTTGGTTGGGGTAGAGATCAGATTTCACTTGCGATCTCTGTAAATGTACTTCTGTATGGCTTAACTGCCCCCTTTGCTGCTGCCTTAATGGAGAGATTTACAGTTCGCAAAGTTGTGATGGGTGCATTAACAACGGTCAGTACTGGTGCGTTCCTGACAACCTTTGTGAATGCGCCATGGCAATTAGTGTTGACCTGGGGTGTGATTGTTGGTGTAGGTACAGGTTCTATGGCTCTTGTATTCGCCGCAACAGTTGCTAATCGCTGGTTTGTTAAACGAAGAGGCCTAGTAGTTGGCGGATTGACCGCTGCCGCCGCAACCGGACAATTGGTCTTCTTGCCTGGATTAACAACACTTTCCAGTGAGTATGGTTGGCGTTCTATTGGATTGACGATCGGAACTGCATCGCTATTGATGGTTCCATTTATTTTCATATTCTTGAAAGAAAAACCTGCTGATTTAGGGATGCTTCCATTTGGCGCACCAGATGATTGGCAACCACCTGCCAAGTCAACAATGCCCGCTGCAAAGCTTGCATTGGTAACGTTAAAGGAAGCTAGTGCTCATAAAGACTTTTGGTATCTGACTGGTTCATTCTTTGTATGTGGTTTATCAACAAGCGGTCTGATCGGTACTCACTTTATTCCTGCAGCACATGATCACGGAATGCCTCAAGTAACCGCTGCAAGTTTGCTGGCTTTGATTGGCATTTTTGATGTCATTGGAACTTTGTGTTCCGGATGGCTCACCGACAAGTTTGATCCGCGCAAACTTTTGTTCTTTTATTACTCACTGCGTGGACTTTCGCTGTTCTTATTGCCATCTATTCTCTTTGAAAGTGTTCACCCTTCAACCTTGGTGTTTGTAATCTTTTACGGTTTGGATTGGGTAGCTACGGTTCCGCCAACAATTATGTTATGCCGCACCGTTTTAGGTCCCGATCGTGGAACAGTAATTTATGGATGGGTTTTCGCAGCACACCAAATTGGTGGCTCAATTGCAGCCTTTGGCGCAGCAGTCTTGCGTGTAAAACTGGGTGATTATGCTTTGTCCTTCTATGTGAGTGGTGCCCTTTGTTTGATTACTAGTTACTTTGTTTTGCAGATTGCAAAGGGCAAAGACACCGCTAGCCTTAACGTATGAGTACTTTCTATGAACAAGTAGGTGGAGAAAAGTTCTTCGCCGATTTAGTCTCACAGTTTTATGCAGTGGTTGCTACAGATCCAATCTTGCGACCTATGTATCCCGAAACAGATATGAAGGGTGCAGCGCAACGTTTGCAGTGGTTCTTAGAACAATATTGGGGTGGTCCAAGCACCTATCAAGAAAATCGCGGACATCCACGTTTGCGAATGCGTCACGCCGAATTTGCGGTCACCGCTGCTGCACGTGATGCCTGGCTCAATGCGATGCACAAGGCTGTTGATGGTGTGGAAATTGATCCAGCGTTAAAGGGTGAACTATGGAGCTATTTGGAAATGGCAGCGAACTCTTTGGTCAATCAACCTGATTGAGATTGATTTCCAACCTTAAGAATTTCACCATTACGTAAGTACCAGAGAGTTCCTTGGCCATCGCGAACAGTTGTGACGCGAAGTCCAACTTTTTCAACTGTTCCTTCAACATCTAGAACTGAGATTGAATCTCCAACGCCGTATTGATCTTCTATCAACATAAAGATTCCGGACAAAATATCGCGTACTAAAGTCTGCGCACCTAGACCTAATGCAACGCCGACGATTCCGGCAGATGCAATCAGTGGACCCAAGTCAAAGCCAAACTCTCCAAGTGCCATTGCAATCGCAATGATCCAGGTTGCACTTTTCAGAGTTGCTGAGAGAACGCCACCAATCGTGCTTGCACGTTCTTTTTGTCGGGCGATGTTGCGCGGACCTGGAACTAAATCAACTGAAGCCAGCTTCTTCATGGCCCGATCAATTGCTCGAGAACCAAAGGATTGAATCAGGGCAGCTGCCACCAGGATGGTTAGAACTCGAAGGGGAGTGCCGGCCATCCAGTCCAGAAAGTCACGCATAGAGTCGCTCATAATCACAATACTTTAACCAAATTGTCACCTAAATACCGCTGTTCAATACCCACGAGGTCGGGTGTTTTGGTGCAAGATAAACCAATCGGCGCGAGCCACGCGCCAGATCGGGAGCGATTTATGTCGCGCACACTTGTTCTCAATGCCACTTATGAACCATTGGGTGTCATCACAGATCGTCGCGCGCTCATTTTGGTTCTCAATCACAGAGCGACAATGGTTGAAGATTCAGGCGAAGTATTACGTTTTGCCGGCGGAGAAATTTCATTACCTTCAGTTGTGCGCCTCAACAAATTTGTTCGAATTCCCTATCGTCACTCTGTTCCGCTTTCACGCCGCGCAATCTTCGCTCGTGATGGGGGACGTTGTGTTTACTGTTCAGCCCCAGCAACATCCATCGACCATGTGATTCCACGTAGTCGAGGTGGCGGACATAATTGGGAAAACGTTGTTTCAGCCTGTCACAAGTGCAATCACGTTAAAGCGGATAAACAACTAAAAGAGCTGGGCTGGAGATTGCGCACCCTTCCACGTGAACCTGTCGGAGC
Organism: uncultured Candidatus Planktophila sp.; assembly: GCA_964401345.1. GTDB lineage: Bacteria > Actinomycetota > Actinomycetes > Nanopelagicales > Nanopelagicaceae > Planktophila. Next base: position 1,983 of record CAYNYE010000085.1, on the reverse strand, counting down.
GGCGTGGAGAATTCTAGGAACTGGTCGCACAGATCACAGGTGGCTGCAGTACCTAGAGCCATTTGGTGTGGCTGCGGCAACCGCATAAGTAAATTACACTTCCACCATGCGCAGAAACGAAGGACCAATTGTAGAGATTCCAGAAATCTCAGCTCTAGAAACTGTTGTTACTTTTTTCGTTATCCCAACAGTGATGTTCGTTGTGATCTCAGTTCTTGCTTATGCGATGTCAAAGCCCCGTAAGGCTAAGACATCAGCAATCACATCAATCGAATAATCAACGATCTAGCGCTTGAACTTTGAGTGCACGGATTAATCCATCCTGAGACTCTTTAACAAGTTTACGAAGCACCGCTGGTGAATCTTTGCCAGCACCGTTGAGCCATGCATTTGTTGCATCAACCGTTGATTGCTTCACGATCCAGCTCGGATAGAAACCAGTTACATACTTGGCAGCACCTTCGTATGACTTTGATTCCCATGCCTTTATGAGATTGTCGAAGTACAAGTTCACAAATGGCTCAAGCAAATTGCGCTGAATTGGTCGCTGGAATCCGGCAACAAGTGCGGTACGGACTGAAGTCACAATGTCCTCATTGAGTACCTTGTTAAAGGCATACGCCTTTGCCTCATTATTAGGCGTTGCAGCCAAGCAAGTCTCGTAAGCAAGGTTTCCAGTTGTTGTGTTGTCCTTTGCAAGTTCTGCATCAAGTTCAGCCTTAGTGGTTGCACCGCGCTCTGTAAGAGCGATTAAGAAATACCAACGTAGATCTGCATCAACTTTGAGTCCTGGTGCGCTTCCATTAAGCAGTTCGCGAATCTTTGCGGTCTGATCTGCGGTTTGTGCATTGATTGCAAAGGCACGTGAGATCAATAGCTGAAGATCGCTACCTGGAGCTGAGTTTTGCGTAAGGGTCCACAAACCAGCAGCAAGCTTTTCACGGTATGCATCACGGTTTGAATCCTTGGCATATGCCTCAACTGATGTGCCCAATTGAGTTAAGACAATGTTTACGATCGCATCATCTGTTTCTCCTGCAAGACCATTGAGCGCAATTTCAAGGAAATCAGCGGAAGAGATTTCTGCATCGCGATGCATATCCCAAATAGAAGCCCAGCAGAGCGCACGAGCAAGAGCATCATCGAGCTTACCTAGGTGGGTCTTCAGCGTTGCAATTGATCGATCATCGAAACGTAGCTTGGCGTATGAAAGATCGCGATCGTTGATGAGCAATAGATCTGCAACCTTTTCACCTGCAAGATCTGCAACAACTGTCGAAGCTCCAACAACATCAAGCTCCACTGTCTTGCGAAGCGTTAAAGAATCTCCACTGATGTCATACAAACCAACTGCAAGTCGGTGTGGACGTAGCTCCTTTGAGTCTGCAGGAACAAGTGGAACCTCTTGCTTAATTGTGATGCTCTTATAAACATCACCATCGATTTCAAGTGATGGACGAAGTGTGTTTACACCGGCAGTTTGAAGCCAGGTATTTACCCAGCTATCTAACTTGCGTCCACTTGATGCCTCAAGTTCAACTAAGAGATCTTCAAGGGTTGTATTGCCCCACGCATGTTTTGCAAAGTACTTTTGCAGACCAGCAATAAATTGTGGGCGTCCAACGTGTGCAACAAGCTGGTGCAGAACTGAAGCACCCTTTGCGTAGGTGATTCCATCAAAGTTGGCGTTAACCGCTTCCATATCAACCATATCGGCGATGATTGGGTGGGTTGATGACAACTGATCCTGGCGGTATGCCCAGTTCTTACGAGCAGAGTTGAACTCTGACCAAGCGCCCTTGAATCGTGTTGCTTCTGCGAGTGCAAGGTATGAAGACCATTCTGCAAATGATTCGTTGAGCCACAGGTCATCCCACCAGGACATGGTGACCATGTCACCAAACCACATGTGTGCCATCTCGTGAAGAATTGTGTTGGCACGTGACAGGTATGCCTTATCTGGCATGTGGCTGCGGAATACAA
>CAYNYE010000084.1:0-4818 GCA_964401345.1 uncultured Candidatus Planktophila sp. | reverse complement strand
GAGACTCTTTCAACATTGAGAGGCTACACAGCAATGAAATTCAACTTATTTATAGCAACATTAATTCTCGCTGCTTTATCAACCCCATCCGCACAGGCTGCCGATACAGGTTGGCGTTATTGGGGATACTTTCAAGCAGCTCCTGGTGCAAAGACATGGACTCCAGCAATGACGGGTCCAACGGTCAATGTTGCTGATGGTTCAGTAGAAGGTTGGGCTTTCACCTTTAGTAGCGACGCGATCCCTGATGCGAAAGCGCCTAAAGTTTTACCTTCATTTACATCTATCTGCGGAAAGACCAAGCCTGTAGCCGGAAAGAAGCGCATAGCTGTCATGGTTGATTTCGGTTCTTCCGTATTGCGCCCAAAGGGTGAATCAACTCCCCGACTGATACAAAAATGTGTTGTCGCAGACAAGGCAGCGCTAGGAATTGAAGTTCTGGGACAAGTGGTCAAAGTACGCGCTGAAGGTTCAGGTTTCATCTGCGGACTCAATGGTTATCCAGCTAAAGAGTGCGGAGTTGAAATCAAAACTCCTAAGGGCTATCTCAAGAAGTAATTATGAGAAAGCCGTCACTGCACCCATTTACTTGGTGGCTGTGGGCTATCGGATTGGCAATTGCCATAGTTCGTTTCGATAGCACATGGTTCACTGTGGCATGCGTGGGAGCAGTGGCGGTAGTCGTTTATCTATGCAGAGATGATGCGCCATGGGCTAAGAGTTTTAATTGGACTCTCAAGCTTTCATTGTGGATCTTGGGAATGCGAACCTTTGTTGGAATAACAATTGGCGTTCCAATTCCTGGCACCGAAATCTTCCGAATTCCTATTCTTCCTTTGCCATCTTGGATGCCAGGTATTCGCATTGGTGGTTCTGTCACCTTGGAACGACTCACATCTTCTGTAACTGAAGGCCTGATGATTTGTTCGATCATCGTGATTTTCGGTGCTGCTGCCTCGCTAACCAGTCCGCATCGCTTGCTTCGAGTTCTTCCGGTGTACATCTATGAGTTTGCAGTCGCAGTGGTGATTGCAACATCGGTCTTACCACAACTTGTTGGCTCGGTAAAAAGAATACGAATGGCGCAGCGTTTACGGGGACAAAGCACAAAGGGCTTTACATCATGGAAGCGAGTTGCAATTCCATTGCTAGAAGAATCACTGGCTCGTTCTCTGGACTTGGCTGCAGCGATGGACAGCCGTGGATACGGCGTCAGTAAGAAACGTTCTCGTTATCGCCCTATTTCATGGCGTCTCAAGGATTCATTGGTGGTTGTGTCATCTTTAGGGCTAGCGGTACTCGCATGATTAAGTTTTCTCATGTTTCGTTGATTTATCCGAACTCGACAACCACTGTTCTGGAAGATCTCAACCTCACCATCGATGAAGGTGAATTGGTATTGGTCATTGGTCCTACGGGGTCAGGTAAATCTTCATTACTTCGCCTAATAAATGGCTTAGTTCCTCATCACACCGGTGGAATCCTCGCTGGTGATGTGAGTGTCAATGGAGTATCTACTCAATTAACTAAGCCCGGAGGAATGGCACATTTGATTGGCATTGTCGGACAAAACCCGGCAAATGGTTTCGTCGCTGATACCGTCGAAGAAGAGCTTGCCTTCGGTATGGAGGTGCTCAACTTAACTAACGAAGTAATGCGCAAACGTGTGGAAGAAGTGCTGGATTTATTGAGCCTTGCACAACTTCGCGATCGTTCCATCGCAACTCTTAGCGGCGGCGAGCAGCAACGAGTTGCAATCGGTGCTGCATTAGTGACACATCCGAAGGTATTGGTTCTTGATGAACCTACCAGCGCCCTCGACCCAATCGCAGCCGAAGAAGTACTTTCAATCTTGCATCGACTAGTACATGACCTCGGATTGACAGTAGTAATTGCAGAACACAAACTTGAACGGGTAATCCAATTTGCAGATCGAATCGTCCATATCAATGGGGATGGTGTCGCACATGTTGGTACGCCAGAAGAGATTTTGATGCAATCCCCCATTGCTCCACCCATAGTCCATCTGGCTAAGGCTCTTGGCCTCAAGGAAATTGGTCTCACGGTTCGAGAAATGCGCAGAATGACCAGTGATTTTCGAACTGAGCAACCATTTGTCAACAAAATAGTCGCCAAGGAAATAGGCGATGTAGTTATCACTTTTGACAAGATCAAGGTTTCTTACGGAAACAAAACAGCGCTCAAGGAGATCTCATCAAAAATTCATAACGGTGAAATTGTCGCTGTGATGGGTCGTAATGGTGCGGGTAAAAGTTCATTGTTGAAAGTTTTGGCTGGTGTTAATAAACCAGATTCCGGAGTCGTATATATACAGAAACAGGAGCCTTTTGGACTGCATGGGAAAAAACGTAGAGAAACCATAGGCTTCATTCCCCAAGAACCTAGCGACCTCCTGTATGGACAATCTGTAAAAATCGAATGCCAGCAGGCTGATCGCGATAACCAACTTGCAGCAGGTACGACTTTTGCTGTTCTTCAGCAGTTAGTTCCGGGGATCTCAGAAGATACACATCCTCGAGATCTGTCTGAAGGGCAACGACTTGGCCTCGCACTGAGCGTTGTTCTCTCTTCCAATCCATCAGTTTTGATCTTGGATGAACCCACTCGCGGACTTGATTATGAGGCTAAGAACGAACTTACTCGGATTTTGATTACCTTCGCCTCTGCATTTGGGAAAGCGGTTGTGCTGGCCACTCATGATGTGGAGCTTGTTGCAGAACTTGCGACTCGAGTTATTTTCATTGCAGATGGCGACATCGTTGCGGATGGATCAACCTTGGAGGTCTTGCTTTCTTCACCAGCTTTCGCGCCACAAGTTGCAAAGGTTATGTCACCCCAACCGTGGCTTAGTGTCAAGGATGTAGTTGCTGCCATCGAGGGTCTGCAATGAATTTCACTCCCGATGTAGTCACATTCTCCCGTCGCACCGGATTAATTCTTACTGTTGCATCGATCTTTAGCGCTGCGGGATTTTTGTGGCCATTTTTCTTTACCGGGAACAATCTTCCTCAAACACAACTTTTTTTCTGGTGTGCAATCGGAGTCTCATTGTTTGTCGTTGTCATTCAAATTTCTAGTCAACAATTAGATGCTAAGTCGGTCGCATTGCTCGGTGTTCTATCGGCGTTAATTGCCGCATTGAGACCCTTAGGTGCTGGCGCGGTTGGCATCGAACCCATGTGGTTTATTTTGATTTTGAGCTCTCGAGTATTTGGGGCATCCTTTGGATTCTTACTGGGATTGATATCCATGTTTGCATCTGCCTTGTTAACTGGCGGAATTGGTCCATGGCTTGGCTACCAACTCTTTGCAGCTGCGTGGATTGGTTTGTTGGCGGGTCTTCTGCCCAAGAAGGTGCGCGGCGTTAAAGAGATAGTAATGCTCATAGTTTTCGCCATCGGGGCCTCTGCCTTATTTGGCGTGCTTATGGATTTACAATTTTGGCCTTGGGCGTTGGGTTCAAACACTCAGTTGTCATTCATCCCCAATGGAGAGTTATCTGAAAACTTAAGACGTTTTGTAACTTTTCACTTTGCAACATCTATGGCGTGGGATATTCCGCGAGCAATTTTCACTTCACTTTTAATTGGGTTTTCAGGAACCGCCGTTTTATCAGCTTTAAGACGTACCAAAACTCGAGCTGCCTTTATGGAGCCAATAATTTTTAACGAACGTGTGAAGTAACAAAAGGTAGTTTGACTACCTCGCACTGTGAATCACGTCCTCGAACATCTATTACGAGGGTCTGTCCTAATTCAATATTTGAATGCAATAGAGCCAAACCAATTCCATGTTTCAATGTAGGTGAAAAAGTTCCGCTGGTAACCTCACCAACGACATCTCCATTGAGATTCTTCACCGCCATACCTGCGCGAGGAATACCGCGATCTAGGGACTTCAGCGCGAAACTCTTTCTAGAAGCTCCTTGTTCGCGTTGAGCTTTAAGAATCTGTGAGCCAATAAAACTCTCCTTTTTCCAACCTACTGCCCAGCTAGCGCTAGCTTCAACAGGAGTGATTTCTAGGGACAGCTCATGCCCATGCAATGGGTAACCCATCTCGGTTCTTAAAGTGTCACGCGCACCTAAACCACAAACCAATCCGCCCATTGGTGTTATCGCATCAACAATTGCATCCCACACACGTGAAGCATCCTCAACCTTAGGAAGAAGTTCGAAACCCAACTCGCCGGTGTAACCGGTACGGCACACAATTACATCTGCACCAGAAATAGAAACGTGGGTAAAGGCCATGTAATCAATATCTATGACGACGCCTAGTTTTGCCAGAACATCCGGAGCCAATGGACCTTGGATGGCTAGTACCGCATAGTCGGAATGTAAATTAGTGATTGTTATTTCTGTCGGTGCATCCTCTTGAAGAGCCTTTACAACATCGGATGTATTTGAAGCGTTGGGAACTAAGAAGAAATCGGTATCAGAATTTCGATAGGCGATCAGATCATCAACGACTCCGCCGTCAGAGGTACACAGCAAGGTGTATTGGGCGGAACCATCTTCAATCTTGGTTAAATCATTGGTGAACGAGCGGTTGAGAAATTCAAGTGCACCCGGTCCGATGACGGAGGCCTTTCCTAAATGCGAGACATCAAAGAGCCCTACCCGCTCGCGAACCGCAGCGTGCTCAGCCAACACTCCAGCACCCGGATACTCGATAGGCATCATCCAACCGCCGAAATCCGCCATCTTTGCGTTCAGCGCCAGGTGCTTTTCATTTAAGGGTGATGTCTTCATTGTGCAAACCTACCAAGAGTTCTATTACGCTTCAGGGTATGAGC
>CAYNYE010000083.1:0-4954 GCA_964401345.1 uncultured Candidatus Planktophila sp. | reverse complement strand
TGGATCTAGATGTTGAAGGCGTTCAGGATTTGTGGCTAAAAACCATTAATTCATAAGGGTTTTAAAGCTTACAAACCAATTGGATGCCACACAGTCTTGGCTTCCATAAAGGCGATGATTCGACCAGGATCTGCTGATTTAAATGAGTGAATTCGCTTCAAATTTTCAGCTCCTGCAACTTTGATCTCAGCATGAAGTTTTGCAGGCACACCTGAGATATCAAGAGCATCAATATCCATATGTGAAGCCATCCACGGTGCAATCTCTTCCTTCTTGCCGGTCAAGATGTTGATCACGCCATGTGGGAGATCGCTGGTTGCTAGTACTTCAGCAAAGGTCATTGCAGAAAGAGGAGCCTTGGTGCTGGCCAAAACTACAACTGTATTTCCAGATGTGATGATGGGGGCGACTACATCAATGAGACCAAGAAGTGATGGAGTCTCTGGTGCAATCGCTGCAACAACGCCAATACTTTCTGGAATCGTAAAGTTGTAGAACGGTCCTGCAACTGGGTTTGTTGATCCAGCTAGGGATGCGATCTTGTCTGTCCAGCCCGCATACCAAACTAAACGATCAACTGAATCTGTTACCTCTTTTTCAGCCTTAACCTTTGTAACGCCGGTAACGGCAATGATCTCATCAACAAATTGTGCACGTCGACCTTCGAGCATTTCTGCAATTCGGTACAGGATCTGACCACGGTTATAGGCGGTGGCTTTGTTCCATCCAGAGTGCGCCGCACGTGCTGCAACAACCGCATCACGCAAATCTTTTCGAGAGGCCATGCATGGGTTGGCGATAAATGCACCCTTAGCGTTCTTGATCTCGTAAGTTCGTCCAGATTCTGTACGAGGGAATGCGCCATTGATGTATAGCTTGTAAGTCTTCTTCACATCAATTCGATTACTCATGGCTAACTCCCTTCAAGTATGCAGACAGGCCGTGACGACCACCTTCGCGGCCCCACCCCGATTCCTTGTACCCACCAAATGGTGATGTTGGATCAAACTTATTAAAGGTATTTGCCCAGATAACTCCTGCGCGAAGCTGTTGCGATGCCCACAAGGTGCGTGAACCCTTCTCGCTCCAGATGCCGGCAGATAAGCCAAATGGGGTGTTATTCGCCTTTTCTATCGCCTCTTGCGGAGTTCTGAAGGTCAGAACAGATAGCACAGGACCAAAGATCTCTTCACGCGCGATTCGATGTGCTTGAGTAACGCCGGTAAAGATTGTTGGCGCAAACCAGAAACCCTTACCTGGAAGATCACATGCAGGGCTCCAACGTTCAGCACCTTCTGCATCACCTGCCGCAGCAAGTTCAATGATCTTTCCAAGTTGTTCTTTGCTGTTAATTGCACCAACATCGGTGTTCTTATCCATTGGATCACCAACGCGAATCTTCTCCATGCGGTTCTTCAACTTATGTAGAACCTCTTCAGCAACATTTTCCTGAAGCAAGAGACGAGAACCTGCACAGCACACATGACCTTGATTGAAGAAGATTCCATTAACAATTCCTTCAACGGTTTCATCAATTGGTGCATCATCAAAGACAATGTTGGCAGCCTTGCCGCCAAGTTCTAAGGTCACACTCTTCTTGGTTGGAGCTACTGCGCGAGCAATAATCTTTCCAACCTCGGTGGATCCTGTAAAAGCAATCTTGTCGATTCCAGGGTGATTAACAATGAGCGCACCTGTTGAGCCATCGCCAGTCAGAATATTGACTACACCCGCTGGAAGTTCGGCTTGCTGGCAAACCTCTGCAAACAACAAAGCGGTTAGTGGTGTTGACTCCGCCGGCTTTAAAACGACGGTATTGCCTGCCGCTAACGCTGGTGCGACTTTCCACGCCAACATCAATAGCGGAAAGTTCCACGGAATAATCTGACCTGAGACTCCCAGCGGCTTTGGTGAGGTACCAAGACCAGCGTATTCAAGTTTGTCGGCCCATCCTGCGTGATAGAAAAAGTGTGCTGCTGCTAATGGAATATCTGTATCGCGAGATTCGCGGATCGGCTTGCCGTTATCGAGGGTCTCTAGCACAGCGAATTCACGTGCACGCTCCTGCATGATGCGAGCAATGCGGTACAGGTACTTTCCGCGTTCCTTGCCTGACATCTTTGACCAAGTAGTTGTATACGCCTTGCGTGCAGCCTTTACCGCCGCATCAACCTCTGCCTTTCCGGCAAGTGCAACCTGGCTCAGTACCTCTTCAGTAGCTGGATTGATTGTCGGAAAGTGCTTGCTTCCGGCGACAAATTTTCCACCAATGAAGTGGCCATACTTTGGCTTTATTGAAACCACCGCTCGTGATTCAGGTGCTGGGGCGTATTCGAAGCTCATTGTTGTCTCCACTAATCCATCGTCACATACTGAGGGCTTGAGTAATAACCTTCATCCATCTTCATGCGTTGCATCAATAGATCATTGAGCAATGCACTAGCGCCAATACGAAATAGCTTCGGATTGAGCCATTCTGGTCCAACAGTTTCATTGACCAAAACCAATTGTTTAATCGCATCCTTGGTGTTTCGGATTCCACCAGCTGGCTTAACACCAATGCGAGTTTGAGTCATCTCATAAAAATCGCGTACCGCTTCAAGCATTACCAAAACAACTGGGGGAGTTGCAGCTGGTGCAACCTTGCCGGTTGAAGTTTTAATAAAATCTGCACCAGCAGCCATCGCTAAGAAAGATGCTTTGCGAACATTGTCATATGTGACTAACTCGCCGGTTTCAAAGATGACCTTAAGGTGCGCCTTTTCGCCACAAACCTCTTTGATCTGAACAATCTCATTAAAAACATCGATGTAACGACCCGCCAAGAATGCACCGCGATCAATGACCATATCGATTTCAGCAGCACCTGCATCAATTGCATCTTGTGTATCTTGAATCTTAACCGCCATCGATGCACGACCAGATGGAAAAGCGGTTGAAACGGCGGCCACTGGAACATGCTGCCCGCCAATCAAATCTAGGTGTGTTCGGGCCACAGAAACCATGTCGTTATAGACGCAAACCGCGCCAACACTTGGAACCGTTGAATCTGTTGGATCTGGGCGAACCGCTTTAGTACATAAAGCCTTTACCTTGCCCGGAGTATCTGCACCCTCAAGGGTTGTTAAATCAACCATGGTAATTGCAGTTTCAATCGCCCAGCGTTTTGAGCTTGTCTTAATACTTCTGGTTGCGAGCATCGCCGCACGCGCCTCTGCGCCTACTTGATCAACACCTGAAAGATTGTTGAGGTAGCTCTTTAGTGAGGCTTCGCTGCCATCGACTAAACCGTAAAAACTCACGATAACAATTCCTTAAGCGGTGGACGTAGTTGATCCAAAACCACCTGGGCGGCGTCAGAATCCTTTTCAATTGCCTCAATGTAACACTTCATCTTTGCCTCAGTGCCGCTTGGGCGGATGATGATGCGCACACCACCATCGAGCCACATTCGTATTCCATCTGTTGGTGGCAATCCATCTGTCGGAGAAGCTAGATCATCGATTGAGGTCACAGATCGACCCCCAATGTGCTTGGGCGGATTATTGCGCAGCCCACCCAGAATTACTCCGACCTTTGAAAGATCACTTAGGCGAATAGAAATTTGTTCTGTTGCATGGAAGCCATGACGTGCCCACACCTCATCAAGCAAATCCAAAACCGTCTTACCTTTTGCTGCTAAATCGGTAGCAATTTGCGCCAAAGTAATTGCTGCAGAGATTCCATCTTTATCATTGACGGTAATTGAATCCACGGCATAACCCAACGCCTCTTCATATCCGAAAGTTAAGTTTTCAATTTTAGCCAACCACTTGAAGCCAGTTAAGGTCTCTGTGAAATCCAGGTTGTAATGACCCGCAATTTTCTTGACGATGGATGAAGAAACAATTGAGTTTGCAAAGATTCCAGAATCTATCTTTCGTGCAATAGATTCAGCAAAAATCGCCCCTAACTCATCTCCACGCAGCATTCGCCAGCCTGTTCGCGGATCATTTACCGCCGCGGCACATCTATCTGCATCTGGATCATTAGCGATAACAAGATGCGCATCAAAACTTTTCGCAGTTTCTAGCGCTAGATCAATCGCTCCCGGTTCCTCAGGATTAGGAAAGGCAACGGTTGGGAAATCTGGGTCTGGAGCAGCTTGGGCATCAACCAGAATTGGCGATGGAAAGCCGGCTTTATGAAAAACTCTTTGAATTGTCTCCGTACCTACGCCATGCATCGCTGTGTACACAATTCGAAGTGAGCCTGGATTGTTCGCCAAGGAAGCGGTTCGGTTGATGTACTTCTCAATGATTTCTTCGCCTAATACTTCCCACACCTTCCCGCGAGGCTGTGTCTTCAAAGAAATAATTGCATCAATCTTTTGCGCAATAGCTTCATCGGTAGGTGAAACGATTTGCGATCCTCTGTAATGAATTCCATCAACGGTTCCACCTAGATAAACCTTGTAACCATTGTCTTGTGGAGGGTTGTGGCTTGCCGTAACCATGATTCCGACATCACACCTCAGTTCATTGGTAGCAAATGCTAAAACCGGAGTTGGAAGCGGGCGAGGCAATACGTAAACCTTCATCCCAGCACCGCTCATGATTTCAGCGGTTTCAAAGGTGAAATCTTCAGATCCATATCGCGCATCGCGACCGATAACTACTGAAGTTAGGTTGCGCTCTTTCATGTAAGCGACGATTCCGGCAGCTGCACGACCGACCACCGCACGATTCATGCCGGATGGCCCAGGTCTAATTGGTCCGCGCAATCCAGCGGTTCCAAATTGCAAGAAGCCATTAAAGGATGCACGCAACTCAGCTTCATTGCCATCATCAAGCCATTGTTGTAATTGTGCAGCGGTCAATGGATCTGGATCATCTGCGATCCAGGCATGAACTTCCTGCACTAATGAGTGATCCATAGGCTTAGAGTAACTTCGGAATAACCCCTTTGAGAAGTG
>CAYNYE010000082.1:0-4993 GCA_964401345.1 uncultured Candidatus Planktophila sp. | reverse complement strand
TTGCAGCTTCATTCATTGCGTACAAATTTAAAACATGGAGACCACTTAACCTTGCGATGATCTCTTTACTTTCACTCAACCTTGTTGTTGGAACCTTCAAAATTGTTCTAGGTCGAACTAAACCTCGTGATGGCTTTGATCTTTTGCATGCAGGCGGAATGTCTTATCCAAGTGGACATGCATCCAATGCGGTTTTGTCATGGGGAATCCTGGCGTATTTGATCTATCGCTATGCAAAGGTCGACCGATATCAAGGTCGTTTAGCTAGCGCTGGTGTTGTTCTGATTTCAATAACGGTTTGCGTAGTTTCATTAATCCGTCATACACATTGGTTTAGCGATCTTTTGGGTGGGTTATTTGTGGGCAGCGCTTTGCTCGTCGCCGTAATTGCCATCGATAGGTATGTTCCTTCAAAAAGCCAGTTGCACTAGACTTCAACAATGTTCAATCGAGCAGAAGCGCGAATAGATCTTGAGCGAATCTCCGCAAATATCAAGCATCTAAAGCAGCTTTCGGGCACCCCTGTAATGGCTGTCGTTAAGGCAGATGCCTACGGCCATGGATTAGTTCCAGTGGCAAAGGCTGCGTTGGAAGCGGGCGCAACTTCACTAGGTGTGGCCCTGCTTGAGGAAGCAATCACTCTGCGCCAAGCGGGAATAACCGCGCCGATTCTTGCCTGGTTAGTACCACCGGGATCTGATTACAGATTAGCGGTCGACAACAATATCGAACTCGCAGCTTCATCAATTAAGGCACTTGAAGAGATCGGTGCAGTTAAGTCAGAGTTTCGACCAAAGGTGCATTTAGAAGTAGATACAGGAATGACTCGCGGTGGCTTCTTAGCCGAGTGGGGAAAGATTGATGGTCACCATGTAGCAAATCTGGATATTGTTGGAATTTTTTCTCACTTTGCTAGAGCAGATGAACCTGGTGAAGAGCAGAATGAGTTGCAGCGCAATCGCTTTAAAGAAATGGTTGCAACAGTGGAATCATTTGGTTACACAAATATTGTTCGCCATCTTTCAAACTCTGCTGCAACGTTGAAGGATAAAGATTCTCGATTCGACATGGTGCGGGTCGGAATTGCAATGTACGGATTATCTCCAGATGTTAAAACTCTGGGGGATAGCGCATCACTTGGATTACAACCTGCCATGCAACTACGAGCAAAGTTGCATCTAGTTAAATCCGTCCCAGCAAATACTCCTGTCGGTTACGGGGCAGCTGCGTATACAACCGCTGAGACAAAACTGGGAATCGTTGCAATGGGTTATGCCGATGGAATTCCACGAATTGCACAAGGTGCGGGTGTATTTATTGATGGAAAGCGCGCACCAATCATTGGGCGAGTTTCAATGGATCAATTTGTAGTGGATCTAGGGGCTGACTCCGGCGCTTCTACGGGTGATTGGGTGATTGTTTTTGGTGATGGCGCTACCGGTGAGTACACGGCCGATGACTGGGGTGCGGCAAGCGGCAGCATTAATTATGAAATAGTTACACGAATTGGCCCTCGTGTGCCTAGAATCTACGCACATCATGTCAACTAATACTGCAGCGCTGCACGTCGAACGAGTTAACGTCTCCTTCGGCGGTCTTCGCGCTCTACACGATGTTTATTTAGAGATTGGCAAGAATGAGGTTGTCGGTTTAATCGGACCAAATGGTGCAGGCAAGACAACTTTGTTTAACGCACTGTGCGGTCTGGTAACTCCAGACTCAGGCGAGTTCCATCTCAATGGTAAAAAAAGTGATTTTCCAAAGCCACACGAGTTAGTTGATTTAGGAATTGCGCGAACCCTTCAAGGCGTGGGTCTCTTTGGTGATTTAACAGTTCTTGAAAATGTGATGATTGGTGCGCAACATCTCGCACAAACTGGTTTGATTTCTGCAGCTTTTGGTCGCAACAAAAAGGATGAGGACAAGATTCGCGACAAGGCACGCGTTGCTTTAGAGCGCGTGTATGCAGGAGGAATTGCCCATCGCCGTGCAGACACCTTGTCATATCCAGATACAAAGCGTGTAGCTATTGCACGAGCATTGGTTAGCGAACCATCAATCTTGATGTTGGATGAGCCGGCCGGTGGTTTAGGTTCACAGGACATTGAGTGGATGAACTCTTTGATCAAGAATCTCAGCGCTGACATGTCAGTGCTTCTAGTCGAACACCACATGGATGTTGTTATGTCAGTGTGTAGCAAACTGTATGTATTGAACTTTGGAGAAGTAATCGCAAGCGGAGACGCAGAAACTGTTCGTCGCGATCCAGCTGTAATGGCTGCATACCTAGGAACAGGAAACACAGATGTCGCTTAACGTTTCCAACTTAACTGTGCACCACGGTGCAATTTGCGCAGTCAACCAAGTTTCATTGGCGGTACCAACCGGCAAACTGGCAGCAATCATCGGTTCCAATGGAGCGGGAAAGACCACTCTGCTTCGCACCTTGTCAGGTCTTAACAAGCCAACCAGTGGAGTTGTTAACTGGATGGGCGAAACAATTACAGGCGTTAAGCCTGAAAAACTTGTACGTCGTGGAATCTCACATGTCTCTGAAGGTAAATCAGTTGTTCCAGAGCTTTCAGTGCGTGACAACTTAATGTTGGGTGCGATTTGGCGAAAGGATGCCAAGGAAGCAAAGCAATCCCTGAATGAAGTAATCGATATCTTTCCTCGCTTGGGGGAGCGAATCGAACAACGCTCTGACACCTTGTCTGGTGGAGAGCGTCAGATGCTTGCGATCGGCCGCGCGATTATGTCAAAGCCAAAGCTTCTTTTGCTCGATGAACCTTCACTTGGATTAGCTCCACTAGTTGTAGAACAAATTTTCCAGTCCATTAAGGATTTAGCAACAAACATGCGTCTTACAGTTTTGCTGGTTGAGCAAAATGCAATGGGTGCATTAAAGATCGCCGACCTCGGAATCGTTTTGAATTTAGGAAAAGTTGTAGCGGTAAATCATGCACAAGCATTGATTGATGACCCAGCAGTGCGCGCTGCTTACTTGGGGTACTAATCATGTTTCAGTTTCTAAATACATTACTTATTGGAATCACTTCAGGTGGAATCTATGCCCTGATGGCGATCTCTATTGTGTTGGTCTGGCGAAGCACTCGTGTCATTAACTTTGCGCAAGCCGGTATGGCTTTACTGTCCACCTATATTGGCTATGAAGCCATGGTTAATTTCAATTCATTCTGGATTGCACTTCCAGTAGCGATGATCGGTGGCGCACTATTTGCCGCAATCATCGAAGTTATTTTCATGCGAACTTTGGTAAAGCACAGCTCTTCAGGGCCCATAGCAAGCGTTGCGCCCATCATTGCAACTCTTGGTTTGCTGGGCGTCATTAGAGCGGTGATCAGCATGATCTGGGGCGGACAAGACAAGCGAATAGTCGGACCACTTTCCAATGATGGTTTTGCAATCGGAGATTCCGTTCTGGTCTTCTCGCCAATGAAGCTCTTGATTTTGGTTTCCCTTATTTTCTTAATGATCCTTCTTTCAATTCTGTTTCAGAAGACCAACCTTGGCCTGGCTCTGCGCGCATCGGCTTACGCCCCAGAAATCGCCCGTTTGTCTGGAATTAAAGTGGATTGGGTCCGCACCCTTGGTTGGTCACTAGCAGGAGCTGCAGGAGCGGTCGCAGGAATGTTCCAAACAGTAAATGGAAATGGAAACTTCTCACCAGATTCAGTGGAGTTCTCATTACTTCTAGTTTCAGGCTTTATTGCAGCTGTAATCGGTGGTCTTGAGTCATTGGTTGGAGCGGTTCTTGGTGGATTGCTACTTGGCGTAATGATCTCCTTTGTCTTGATGTACATCAGCAGCGCGCTCTTCTTTATTGCGCCATTCATCATCTTGTTGATCGTTTTGTTTGTACGACCTCAGGGAATTATTGGAGCAAAGGCGGCCCGACGTGCATAAGCGCCAGAATTCATCACACTTGATTCCATTCCTTCTGGGTGGAGTTGTTCTTTACTTCTTAAGTGGAATGGTCGATGAGCTACGTGTTTATCAAGGCGCATCTATCGCTGTGTACGTTGTAGCAATCGCGTCGATCATTTTGCTCACAGGTTACTCAGGTCAGGTTTCTCTGGGACATGGCGCATTAATGGCGATCGGTGGTTATGCGGCGGCGGTATTGCGAATTGAGTTTAACCTTCCAATTATTTTGTGCTTTGTGGCCGCGGTTCTCATTGCAGCAATTGGTGGCGCATTGCTAGGTGCAGCCGCAGCTCGACTTTCTGGACCGTATTTGGCCGGAACTACTTTGGCACTTGCAATTGGTTTACCTTCACTTGCGAATCAATTTTCAGTATTAGGTGGAGAGCAAGGATTGCTATTTGATGTTGGTTTCCCACCATTGTCTTTGGGCGAAGAGTTCACTCAATACAAGTGGTTCTTCTGGATCGCAGCTCTTGCCGCACTCATTTCAATGTGGTTGTTGCAAAACATTTTGCGTTCCCGTTACGGCAGAAACTGGAAAGCAGGTCGTGGTAACGAGGTTGCTGCGCAGTTAGCCGGAATCAATACAGCTCGTTCAAAGATATTGGCCTTCACAATTAGTGCAGGTATCGCAGGTTTAGCTGGCGCCCTTCTGGCGATGACAATCGGAACCGTTTCGCCAAGTGCCTTCCCTCTCTCACTTTCATTCGCATTGCTGACAGGTGCAGTTCTTTCGGGAGTCACAACCCTTTCTGGCGTTATGTTGGGTGCGGTTACCTTGGTTGCGATCCCAGAGATCGCAGATGTGATTGCCCATCGCTTAGGAACATCTGAGAGCGTGACTACCAACCTGCCCGGCTTGATCGTCAGTGGTCTCCTGATTCTCACAGTTTTATTCGTTCCCAACGGACCAGTCGAGCAACACCGCGCTCGCAAAGCAAAACATGAGGCATTACTCGGCAGTACGCACAAGTAAATGCAGTAATCTCGGACAAAACCCTCGATGGAAGGAAACACATGAAAGCACTGAACCGTCGCAAGCTGA
>CAYNYE010000081.1:0-5102 GCA_964401345.1 uncultured Candidatus Planktophila sp. | reverse complement strand
ACGGAAATACCGTGGCCGTCTTAGTCCAGAGGAGGTCGGGTTAACACATGCGTCATTATGAACTTATGGTCATTCTTGATCCAGAACTAGAAGAACGCACAGTCACACCAAGCCTAGAAACATACTTGAAGATCATCAAAGACTCAGGTGGAACAGTCAACAAGCTCGACTTGTGGGGCCGTCGCCGTATGTCTTTTGAAATTCAGAAAAAAGGCGAAGGTATCTACGCAGTAATTGATATGAACTGCGAACCAGCAGCGATTAAGGAATTAGATCGCCAGCTTAATTTGAACGAATCAGTGTTACGCACAAAGGCAATGCGTCTAGACGCATAATCTTTTTTTAACACGATGCTAGGACTCCACGAGTAGAGATAAGGAAAAGAAAATGGCAGCAGGAGATACAACAATCACATTGATTGGCAACTTAGTTGACGATCCAGAGCTACGTTTCACACCATCAGGTGCGGCCGTTGCAAAGTTTCGCGTTGCATCAACACCACGCTATTTAGATAAGCAAACCAATGAATGGAAAGATGGCGAGAGCCTTTTCCTTCAGTGTCAGATTTGGCGTCAAGCAGCTGAGAATGTTGCAGAGTCACTGACAAAGGGAATGCGTGTCATCCTTTCTGGTCGTCTTAAGCAGCGTTCATATGAAACTAAAGAGGGCGAAAAGCGCACCGTCTTTGAGGTAGAAGTAGATGAAGTCGGTCCATCACTACGCAATGCAACAGCGAAGGTCACAAAGGCCCAGCGTGCAGGCGGAGCTGGCGGATACTCTGCACCAGCTGCAGCGGATTCATTTAACGAAGACCCATGGGCAGCAGCATCATCCTCTGCGCCAGCAGGTGGTGGATGGGGAACATCCACAACTGACGAGCCACCGTTCTAAAACTAATTAATCAACCGTCCATCCATTCCTAGTCAGCAATGACTAGGGCCCGAAAA
The DNA here is from genome assembly GCA_964401345.1 of uncultured Candidatus Planktophila sp. GTDB lineage: Bacteria > Actinomycetota > Actinomycetes > Nanopelagicales > Nanopelagicaceae > Planktophila. Next base: position 4,155 of record CAYNYE010000081.1, on the reverse strand, counting down.
GGAGCACCATAATGGGAGCAAGAAATAACAAGGCTCTACGCGAGCCTAAGAATAAGAATGCAAAAGCTGCAGCCTTAAACAAGAAGTTTAAGAAGAAGCCTTGCAGCTTCTGCCAGCAGAAGGTCACATATATCGATTACAAAGATATTGCGACACTTCGCAAGTACATTTCAGATCGCGGCAAGATCCGCGCTCGCCGCGTTACAGGTGCATGCACACAGCACCAGCGTTCAATCGCAACAGCGGTAAAGAACAGCCGTGAAGTAGCACTACTTCCTTACACATCATCAGCGCGATAAGGGGATCTGACTATGAAACTAATCCTTACCCGTGAAGTTGCAGGCCTAGGCTCTGCAGGAGATGTTGTAACTGTTAAAGATGGATTCGCTCGTAACTACTTAATGCCACGCGGTAATGCAATCGCATGGTCACAAGGTGGAGAAAAGCAGATCGAAAGCATTCGTCGCGCGCGTTCAGCACGTGAAGTTCGCGATATCGATCACGCCAAGGAGATCAAGGCGAAGCTTGAAGGCGCATCAGTAGTTGCTAAGGCAAAGGTTGGCGCTAAGGGCGCACTCTTTGGTTCAGTAACTGACAAAGATGTTGCACAGGCAATCAAGGCAGCAACTGGTCTAGATATCGATCGTCACTCGATCGCTACTAAGGGCCACATCAAGAAGCTTGGTAACCACGATGTAAAGATCTCTCTAGGTCACAACGTGATTGCAAAGGTTTCAGTGAGCGTTGTAGCTGACAAGTAATTCACACTTAAGAAGGCCCGTCACTTATGTGGCGGGCTTTTTTATTTGGTCGTGTTGTTGCAATCGGCTTAATAAACCTTGAGACTTAACCTATGAAGAAAATCCTGCTTTCACTGACTCTTGTTTTTGCTTTAGTTGCTCCAATGAATGCAACCGCAGCAATTAAAGCTGGAGCAAGTTGTAAGAAGGCGGGACAAACTTCAACATACGCAGGCAAGAAGTTCACATGTGTAAAAAGTGGTAAGAAACTTGTGTGGAATAAAGGTGTTGCCCTTGCTAAACCAACACCAGTTGCAAGCCCAACCCCATCCCCAACTGTTGAACCAACTCCTATTGCAAAACCTACTCCTACGCCTACTCCTACTTCTACTCCAACTGCGACGCCAAGACCCACCACAGCCCCCACTGCAATTCCTATTTACGGTGGTGGTCCAGGTAGTCAATTAAGTACTCCAAGTAGTTTTGAATTGCCGATTACTCCGCAACCCTCTAACCAATTCAACTTAAAGTTATGGGTGTATGACCCAAACGACCAAAAGAAATCTTTGGGTTCACCCGGAATATGGTTCAACAAAGATAATCAAGGTTGGCAATTCTTGAGTGGCAATCCAGATGGAACTGTTTTCGGAAGCTGGGTGACCGGAAAGTATGTATTCGACACGGTTGAACCATCTGTGGCTCAATCAAGTATCTATCCGAGACGCACTTACTCTGCGACAGTTAGCGAAGCCGGGAAGTTAACCCTTAGCAACCTATCTCCTAACTCCGCTGGTTTCTACACTGTGACTACTTTTTTCGTGGATCCCAAATCTGCAACCAACTATCAACCTTTATCGAAATGCCAGTTACAAGATAAAGATAATAACAACGCATTGAGCGTCGGATTTCCTAGAGTAAAAGACCGCCTTAAGAATGAAGGCATCATAAAAGGCATTTTTGTACCGGTCGACTTTCTTGATTTAAAGGGATCTGGAAATCCTGCAACTGTATATCTAGAAATGGCTCAAGGATTAAACGATTACTATCAAAAAGTGTCTTCTGGCAAAGTGTCTTTCCAAATCGAAATACTTGCCGATTACGTTCACCTACCTTTTGACTCCACAAAACATAATTTAGGAGCGTGGAATGGTGGAAATCCCAATAGCTACTGGGAAGAGGCAATAGCTGCTGCTGATCAATACGTGGATTATTCAAAATTTGATGTTGTATATGTTCTTAGCCCAACAAATATTCTTTCTAGCTCTATTGCTTACGGGCCGGCATTTCCAAAACTGGTAGTTACAGCAGATGGAGACATAAAAAATGGAACATTCTCTGGTGCAGATGCTTATCAGAATTTTCCAGGCGCTTCTTGGAAATGGATTGCACATGAAACTGGACACCTATTTGGTTTGCATGATCTCTACACAATCTCGCCACAATCTCCAACTTTTGGATCGTGGGATTTGATGTCACTAAATTGGTCAAAGAAAGCAATCGAATTATCATCGTGGAATAGATACATATCTGGATGGCTCGGTGAGAATGAAGTTGAATGTTTGAGTCCTGAAGATTTTCAAATCAAAGAAAGAGAAGTCCAACTAGTTCCGCTTGTTGAACAAAAAAATGGAATTAGAGCAACCTTTGTGAAATTGTCGCCGACGCGAGTCTTAGTTGCAGAATTCAGAAAAACAGGCGGACTAGATGTAATTCCAAGTAGTGAAGAAGGGGTTTTGGTTTATACGGTTGATATGGACACTGAAACAATTAAAGGTGGATGGCAGGTTAAGAGACGAGAAGGTTCAGTTAGAGACGACTTTACGGATGCCGCATTGCGCGCGGGGGATAAAGTGACGGTTGATGGCGTGCGGGTTGAAGTCTTGAGCATCTCTGAAGTTCAAGCAAAGCTTAAATTTTCAAAGTCTTAACTCAAATCTCACGATGTGAAATCAGAGAAATTACTTTGATCCACACCCCTGTGTGTATGGAAACCGCCTCTGACCTGCACCTTCATAGAGAACAGCTCTCCCCATCCACAGTTATGCACATTGCATCCACCGCTTCCTACACAGGAAAACGGGGTTATCCACCTACTTATACACAGGCTTGTGCACAGGTTCTCGAGGGGATTCTCGCGTGGGATAGGGCTCAAGGCCTAAGTTACGCAGGCAGGTCACCCATTTGTCAGTGCCTTAGAGGAGGTTATGAGCGTGAGCATCGCCGAACTTCCCAACAATCGCCCTCCTCGCGATCCCAACATCAACTCTGTTGGCGCGGAGTTTGAGCGCACTCCACCACAGGATTTAATCGCTGAACAATCTGTTCTCGGCGGAATGTTGTTATCCAAAGATGCAATCGCAGATGTCATCGAAATTATTCGTGATCGCGATTTCTATCGTCCTGCACATGAATTAATTTATGACGCAATTATTGATTTGTATGGACGCGGTGAACCTGCAGATGCTGTAACAGTTGCAGCTGAGCTTTCAAAGCGCGGAGATATTGCACGTGCAGGTGGTGCACCATATTTGCACACATTGATTTCATCTGTACCAACCGCTGCAAATGCTGGTTACTACGCAAAGATTGTTCGTGAACATGCAATCATGCGTCGTTTGGTTGAAGCTGGAACAAAGATTGTTCAATACGGTTACACAACTGAAGGTGAAGTCGATGAGATGGTCGACCTTGCACAAGCAGAGGTGTATGCAGTTACCGAACGTCGTTCATCGGAAGATTATGTTCAACTATCAACTTTGCTGCCACAAGCATTGGATGAGATTGAAGCGATCTCTAAGGGAATCGGTGTTGAAGGTGTTAAGACTGGATTTAAAGATCTCGATGCGTTAACTCATGGTCTGCATCCAGGAAACATGATCATCTTGGCTGCACGTCCTGCGATGGGTAAGTCAACATTAGGTTTGGATATTGCACGTCACGCATCTATTCACGACGGACAAACATCTGTGATCTTCTCTCTTGAAATGTCAAAGAGTGAAATCACAATGCGTATGTTGTCCGCTGAAGCACGAGTTGGTTTGAACAATATTCGTTCAGGATCTTTATCTGATGACGAATGGTCACGTCTTGCACGTCGTATGGGTGAAATTTCAGAGGCGCCATTGTTTATCGATGACTCTCCCAACCTTTCAATGATGGAGATCCGTGCAAAGGCACGTCGCTTAAAGCAACGCCATGATCTCAAACTCATTGTTATTGATTACCTGCAGTTGATGACCTCTGGAAAGCGTGTAGAGAACCGTCAGCAGGAAGTTTCTGAGTTCTCTCGTCACCTTAAGTTGATGGCCAAAGAGCTTAATATCCCTGTTATTGCTATCTCACAGCTCAACCGTGGTCCTGAACAACGCGTTGATAAGAAGCCGATGCTCTCTGATCTTCGTGAATCTGGTTCTAT
>CAYNYE010000080.1:0-5136 GCA_964401345.1 uncultured Candidatus Planktophila sp. | reverse complement strand
GTCAGAAGCTACTTGTAGAAGAAGGTTCACGCGTTGAAGTTGGCCAGAAGATGGTCGTTGGCGCGATTGATCCAAAGCAGGTTCTTCGTATTCTTGGACCACGTGCAACTCAGGTTCACTTGGTTAATGAAATCCAGTCTGTGTATCGCTCACAGGGTGTAGGAATTCACGATAAGCACGTTGAAGTAATTGTTCGTCAAATGCTAAAGCGCATCACAGTGCTTGAAGCAGGAGATGCAGATCTACTTCCAGGCGAGCTTGTTGAGCGTGGTCGTTTCGAAGCTGAAAACCGTCGCGTCGTGACATCAGGTGGAAAGGCTGCTTCAGGTCGCCCAGAACTTATGGGTATCACTAAGGCATCTCTTGCAACTGAGTCATGGTTGTCAGCGGCTTCATTCCAGGAAACAACTCGCGTACTTACAGATGCAGCACTTTCAGAGAAGAGCGATCCATTGCTCGGTCTGAAGGAGAACGTCATCATCGGTAAGTTGATTCCTGCTGGTACTGGTCTTGCTCGTTACCGCAACATTCGTGTTGAGCCAACTGAGGAAGCTAAGGCAGCGGTTTACGCAGCTTACGACGAGTACGACTTCACACCATTTGACCAACAAGGTTCTGGTGAGGCTGTTCGTCTCGATGAGGTTGAAGTACCTCGCTAATTACTGATTAAGTGTGAAAGAGGCTCAATTCCAATCGGGATTGAGCCTCTTTCACTTATAGTTTGAAAATGAGTACAGAGCCTAAACAGGATGTTTCCCGTCATTCAGAGCGACAATTTGATGACAGGGATTCAATCAACAAACTCTTAGATTCCGAATACGTCGCACATGTCGGTTTTATTGATCCTGAAACTCAATCTCCATATGTGATTCCAATGGGTTTCGCGCGTGACGAAAACCGAATACTGATTCACGGATCAACAGGATCGCGAATTATGATGCTGATGTCCAAAGGTGTCGATGTTTGCATAACAGTTACCAAATTAAATGCGATTGTCGTTGCACGATCAGCTTTTAACTCTTCCATGAACTATGAATCAGTAATGATCTTTGGAAAAGTCCGAGTGCTTTTGGACGCTGAAAAAGAGATCGCCCTTCAGAAAATTACAGATAAATTAATTCCTGGGCTTTGGGAGTATGGCCGAGAAATGAAAAAGAAAGAAGCTGCAGCAACCATGATTGTTGAGCTAACGATGGATCGGCTCTCGGCAAAATCTAGAACCGGAGATCCAGTCGATGAGGAAGAGGATCTTGATTTAGGACTTTGGGCAGGTTTGATTCCATTGAAGACGACGGTCGAAGCTCCAGTTACAGCTGAGAATGCTCAAGGCATTCCAGTTCCATCACACCTTCTTTAAGTTTGCTAATCGATCCAAGATCGGTGGATGCGAGTAATGAACCGCAACATACACAGGATGTGGATTCAAATTACTTAATGATTCAACAGATAGTTTCTTCAGAGCTGTATACATATGCTCACGAGCACCTGGATATGTATCAATTGAATATTGGTCTGCCTGATACTCATTGTGACGTGAGAATGAGTTATTAATCAGACCAAGCACAGTTGAAACAGGTGTGAAAAGCATAAAGAAAGCGATCATTGAAAGATGAAAACTTGGCGTATCCGATCCAAGCGCCTTTGAAAGGTTGGGATTACCCAATAACCAGCCCATTAAGCCGAAGATAATCAAGGTTTGCACGTTGCTAAAGGCAAACATTGTGTAGACATGCTTGCGCTTGTAGTGACCAACCTCGTGAGCAAGTACGGCAACAGTCTCTTGGGTAGTTAATTTGGCGATTAAAGTGTCATAAAGCCCAATGATCTTTACCTTGCCCATTCCGGAGAAGAAGGCGTTGAGCTTTGTAGAACGCTTAGATGCATCCATTTCATACAACTTAGACAATGGAAATCCTTGTGATTGGCAGTAATCCTCGACCGCTGTGCGTAATTCTCCATCTGGAAGTGGTTTTAGCTTGTTGAACATCGGCAAGAAGATGCGTGTACCGAAAATGAACATAAACAATGAGAAGGCTGAAACTAGGAGCCAACCAACTAGCCAGAACGAGCTTTGTAGCTCTTGATACACCAAAGCAATTACATACAAGAGAGGTAGACCAACTGCAAGAGAAATCAGCAGACCCTTGATGGCATCAGCAACAAAAAGCTTCTTAGTTGTTTTATTGAATCCGAATTTTTCTTCGATCACAAAAGTTGAGTAGTACCCAACAGGAAGTGATCCGAGCATTGAGACAACAATTAAGACTCCGATGAAAATGACTGTTATGAGTAATTGATTATCAAAACGATCTCGAATTTGTTGATCAAGCCATGCAAACCAGCCAAGGATAATTGCTGAAAGCATGACCACGGTGCTTACAACTGAAGTGAATAGTTCCACTTTGTACTTTGCGGTTCCGTACTCCAACGATTTTGCATATTCATCAGCGTTATAAATCTCGGATGCGACGGGGGATAGGGGTTGGTTCTTGTTACTTTCATTTAAGTAATCAATAACGCGACCTGCGGCAAAGTCGATCAAAATAAAGGTAACAATTCCAAGTAATAAAAGTTCAGCTGTTGTCATAAACGCATCACACCACACAAGGGTTAAGGAGTACCCTTCATTTATGGCGATTTTGGTAATAGATGGCGATGAAATCAGGCTGCAGATGAGCCTGCTTGAGCAGTTGGGGGCCTTTTGGCCAACCCCACGGGCCCGCCTCGACCAGGTTGAGTCGATCCAGTTCCGGGAGAACCTCTGGACCACCGAATGCATGCAGGGGGTCCGAGCCCCAGGTACCGGCTTCCCCTACGTGGTCATGATCGGGGTCATGCGCAGGCTCAAAACCAAGGATTTCTGCGTAATTAAGCGTAAAAAACCGGGGGTAATCATCACCTTCTCCTCCGGACCCTTCCAACGATGGATTTACACCCTCGAGGGATCGCGACACGCCGAAGACCAGATTTTGGGGAAATTGGCCTGATTTTTGGCCTCCGAGGAGTAAAACCCCGGATTTGCCTCGCGTGAGCCCACTGGGTTACCCTTCGCGTCTGCTCTTTTTTAGAGCTTCTTTGCCTGTGCTGCACCTAAGTTGAAAAACTTTATGCGGCATACATGCGAATTGGGTGCAACACACCCGACCGCGTGGGTCGGTAATTAAGCGTGAATAAAGATCAGTAACGAAGTTACGAATGGAGATGAAGTGCCAACAATTCAACAGCTAGTTCGTCGTGGTCGTGCTGAAAAGACTACGAAGACAAGCACACCTGCACTTAAGGGTTCACCACAACGACGCGGTGTTTGTACACGCGTTTATACAACAACCCCTAAGAAACCAAACTCTGCTCTTCGCAAGGTTGCACGTGTACGTCTTACTAGTGGCATGGAAGTCACTGCATACATTCCAGGTGAAGGTCACAACTTGCAAGAGCACTCCATTGTTCTTGTACGTGGTGGTCGTGTAAAAGATTTGCCTGGTGTTCGTTACAAGATCATTCGCGGATCACTAGATACACAAGGTGTTAAGAACCGTAAGCAATCACGTTCACGTTACGGTGCTAAGAGAGAGAAGAAGGCTAGCTAATGCCACGTAAAGGTCCTGTTGTTAAGTCACCAGTTGTTGCAGATCCTGTTTACAACTCACCAGTTGTTACTGCGCTAATTAACCGCGTACTTCTACACGGTAAGCGTTCAACTGCAGAAGCGATTGTTTACAACGCACTAGAAGGTACTCGCGAGAAGACTCAGGTTGATCCGCTAATTACTTTGAAGCGTGCACTAGACAACATCAAGCCAGCTGTTGAAGTTCGCTCACGCCGTGTTGGTGGAGCTACTTACCAGGTGCCAGTTGAAGTTAAGGCAAGCCGTTCAACAACTTTGGCTCTACGTTGGTTAATTGATTACTCACGTTCACGTCGCGAGAAGTCAATGGCAGAGCGTCTAACAAATGAACTTATTGATGCAAGCAACGGTCTTGGTGCTGCTGTAAAGCGTCGCGAAGATACACACAAGATGGCTGAAGCAAACAAGGCGTTTGCTCACTACCGCTGGTAATTGACAGAGTTTTAGACAAGACGAGAAGAGGAATATAAGTGTCAGCAGTAGAGAAGATCGATCTAGCTACGGTTCGCAACATTGGAATCATGGCGCACATCGACGCGGGAAAAACCACGACTACTGAGCGCATCCTTTTCTACACCGGTATTAACTACAAGATCGGTGAAGTTCACGAAGGTGCTGCAACCATGGACTGGATGGAGCAGGAGCAAGAGCGTGGTATCACGATCACTTCAGCTGCAACAACATGTATGTGGAACAACCACCTCATCAACATCATCGATACACCAGGTCACGTTGACTTCACAGTTGAAGTAGAGCGTTCACTTCGTGTTCTTGATGGTGCGGTTGCAGTGTTCGACGGTGTTGCTGGTGTTGAGCCACAATCAGAAACTGTTTGGCGTCAAGCAGATCGCTACTCAGTTCCACGTATTTGTTTTGTTAACAAGCTAGACCGTACAGGTGCATCATTTGATAAGTGCGTTGGCATGATCAAGGATCGTCTAAACGCTGTTGCTCTAGTTCTACAACTTCCAATCGGTGCAGAGTCTGACTTCCTTGGCGTTGTCGATCTAATCGCGATGAAGGCGCTTACCTGGCGTGGAGAAACTCAAAAGGGTGAAGATTATGCAGTTGAAGAAATTCCTGCAGACATGGTCGATAAGTCAAAGGCTGCACGTGCAGAAATGCTCGAAACTCTTGCAGAAAATGATGATGAGATCATGGAGAAGTTCCTAGAAGGCGCAGAGCTTTCAGAAGCAGAGATTATTGCGGGCATCCGTCGTGCAACTCTTGCAGCAAAACTTTCACCAGTTCTAACTGGATCAGCCTTCAAGAACAAGGGCGTTCAGCCAATGCTTGATGCTGTTACTCGTTACCTTCCAAGCCCACTAGATGTCGAGGCAATCGTTGGTACCGAGATGGATGACACTTCAAAGGATCTTTCACGTAAGCCATCTAATGATGAGCCTTTCTCAGCACTTGCTTTCAAGATCATGACCGATCCGCACCTAGGAAAGCTCACATTTATCCGTGTGTATTCAGGTGTACTTGAGACTGGATCAACAATCCTTAAC
>CAYNYE010000079.1:0-5253 GCA_964401345.1 uncultured Candidatus Planktophila sp. | reverse complement strand
GCCGGTAGTGCTTTCGGTCGTGTTCGTGCGATGTTGGATGAGAATGGCGACAACGTTGATGTTGCTGGTCCATCACGTCCAGTTCAAGTTCTTGGTTTCACATCTGTACCAAGCGCAGGAGACACATTCCTTGTAGCTGATGAAGACCGTACCGCTCGCCAGATCGCTGAAAAGCGTCAGGCAGCAGAACGCAACGCACAGCTTGCCAAGGCACGTAAGAAGGTTTCACTTGAAGACTTCATGGAGCAGTCCAAGATTTCTACCCTCAACCTTATTCTTAAGGGTGACGTTTCTGGTTCTGTTGAAGCGCTAGAAGATGCATTGATGCAGTTGGATGTAGGCGCTGAAGTAGATCTGCGCGTTATTCACCGCGGCGTTGGTGCAATCACTAAGAGCGATATCACCTTGGCATCTGCATCTACCGCGGTTGTGATCGGCTTTAACGTTAAGCCTGAGCCACAAACAGCGATCTATGCTGATCAAGAGGGCGTTGAAGTTCGTTTCTACTCAGTTATTTACAATGCAATTGAAGAGATCGAAATGTCTCTTAAGGGCTTGCTCAAGCCTGAGTACGAAGAGGCGATCATCGGTAACGCCGAAGTTCGCGAGATCTTCAAGTCATCTAAGGCTGGAAACATTGCTGGATCTGTCGTTAAGGATGGAATTATCCGTCGTAACGCGAAGGCACGCATTCTGCGTAACGGAACCGTCTTGGTTGATAACCTCACTATTGATTCGCTCAAGCGCTTCAAGGATGATGCCACCGAAGTCCGTGAAGGATTTGAGTGCGGTATTGGCCTTGGAAACATGAAGGAGATCGCACCAGGCGACATCGTTCAGTGTTTCGAGATGCGCGAGAAAAAGCGAGCATAAGCAATGGGTCAATCACACCGCACACTTAAGGTCGCAGACCGTATCAAAGTGGTTGTAGCAAACCTGCTTGAGACAAAGATCAAAGATCCTCGTCTTGGGTTTGTCACAGTCACCGATGCTCGTGTGACCGGCGACCTTCAACAGGCGTCGATCTTTTACACAGTTCTTGGTGATCTCGATGAGCGCGCTGCAACCGCAGCGGCTCTCGAGAGCGCTAAGGGTGCAATTAGATCTGCACTGGGTCGTGAACTTGGCCTTCGCATTACTCCAAGCATCGAATTCTTTGAAGATGGATTGCCAGAGAGTGCAAAAGCTTTGGATTCATTGCTAGAGAAGGTGCATGAGCAGGATGCCCAAGTTGCTGCGCTTCGCAAGAATGCGCAGTATGCAGGGGGAGAAGATCCTTATAAAGCTCCACGTGTTATCGAAGATTAGTAGTGACGATGCATGGATTTCTGGTTGTAGATAAAGAACCAGGTATGACAAGCCACGATGTGGTTGCAATTGCACGTCGAGCACTAGGTACACGAAAAGTTGGCCATGCAGGAACACTTGATCCGATGGCTACAGGCGTATTGGTTCTTGGCTTTAATAACGGAACTCGCTTGTTGCAATACATCACAGATGGCGACAAGAATTATCAAGCAACCGTTGTTTTAGGTGCTTCAACTATTACCGATGATTTTGAAGGTGAAGTAATCGCAACCGCGGATGCTTCTGCGATCACAGATTCTCAAATAGAAGCTGAGCTAAACACGATGCGTGGAACTTTCATGCAAAGACCCAGTTCGGTTTCAGCGGTTAAGGTTGATGGAGAGCGTGCATATGATCGTGTTCGATCTGGCGAAACCGTTGTTCTTGCTTCACGCGAGGTAACAATCTCCCAACTAGATATTTTAGAAATTCGTCGCATAGAGCAGCGCATCGAAATCGATATTGAAGTGACTTGTTCTGCCGGAACGTACATCCGTGCAATCGCCCGTGATTGTGGCGATGCGCTTAAAGTTGGAGGCCATTTATCGGCTCTGCGTCGCACACGTGTTGCAGGTTTTACAACCACTGGCGCTGCAACAATTGCTCAGCTGAAAAATGCAGAGTTCACGACGCTAGATCTAGCCGAAGTGGCACGGGTGACTTTTCCTGTACGAGAAATCGCTCTTGAGGAGAAATTAGAGCTCTCTTTTGGAAGAACGTTGACCCCGAATCCAGCCGAAGGAATTCACGCGGGAATCTCTTCCGCTAATGAATTGATTGCACTCTTAAGCAATGTCGATGGCAAGGCCAAACCAATTGCGGTCTTTGCGGCAGCGAATTGAATGTGAAGCCTGAGAATCTGAGATAATGAGCCTATGAGTATTGTCGTCATTGGTAATTTTGATGGTGTCCACAAAGGGCATCAGCAGATACTCAACCGTGCCAAAGCTTTAGCCGGCGAGGAAAAGATTATTGCCCTCACCTTTGATCCTCATCCCGTCTCAGTTTTCGCACCTGAAAGAGCGCCATCTCTTCTTACAATTTTAAGCGACAAAATCGAACTGTTGAAGATTCACAACGCCGATCAAGTTGCGGTTATTAAATTCACTAAAGAGTTTGCAGCTATGTCACCTGAAGATTTCGTCAACAAAGTTCTTGTGGAACAGCTAAAGGCATCCATCGTTATCGTCGGGGCTAATTTCACATATGGATCAAAAGCTGCAGGAAATGTTGAAACCTTAAGAAACCATACGGAGTTTGAGACAGTTGTTCTTGATCTGCAAGCCGAGAATGATGAAAGTATTTCCTCAACCAGAATTCGCAAAGCAATCATTGAAGGCAATGTTGAGGCGGCTCGAGAGATGTTAACTCGTCCGCATCGCCTTGACGGGATCGTTGTTCATGGCGAAAAGCGTGGTCGTGAAATTGGTTATCCGACGGCAAATCTTGGAAACATCGAAGGACAAACAATTCCTGCAGATGGCGTATATGCAGGGTGGTTAACAGTCGGAATTGATCGTTGGCCCGCCGCAATTTCAATCGGCACCAACCCAACTTTCGAAGGAGTTCGTGGTCGACAGGTCGAGGCGTACGCCTTGGATCAAGTTGGATTGGATTTGTATACAAAGGCGGCCACCATCGAGTTTGGGTGGCGTCTTCGAGAAACCCTTAAATTTGATGGCCTGGAACCTTTGTTGGAGCAGATGGCCAAGGATTGCCAAGAGGCTCGTCGATTGACCGAGCTTTAAGCGGGGGATTTGCCTCGATTTCAGGTATCTCACGCCTGACTGTTACCCTAGCCCTTCAATCGAGTTAGCGAGTTTCTCGTGAGTCAAACCGAGAAGCCCTCGTGCTCAGTACATAAGGAGAACAAGAAATGGCATTAACACCAGAAGTAAAGAAGGAAATCATTGCTCAGTACGGTTCTACACCTACTGACACAGGATCACCTGAAGCACAGGTAGCGCTACTTTCAAAGAGAATTGATCAGATCACTGATCACTTGAAGGCTAACCCACATGATCACCACAACCGTCGTGGTCTTTTGTTGTTAGTTGGTCGTCGTCGTCGCATCCTTCAATACCTAGCGAAGACAGATATCAACCGTTACCGCGCAATTATCGAAAAACTCGGTATTCGCCGCTAATTAAGTACAACCAATCTGCCGTAGAGCGATGGTCCTCGGTAGTGGTTTCCGCGCTTGAATACTTGCGCGTGAACTTCGATCGAAGATTCATTCTCTCGGCAGATTAAAAACTCAACAATTCTGTTGTGTTTTCAATCTACAAAGAGGAGGACCCATGGAGGGTCAAGAGGTTCAGTCAGCCGTTGCAGTTATTGATAACGGAAAATTTGGAAAACGAGAGATTCGTTTTGAAACAGGACGCTTAGCTCGCCAAGCAGCTGGAGCAGCAGCGGTCTACTTAGATGATCAAACAATGATCTTCTCAGCAACAACCGCATCAAAGACACCTAAGGATCAATTTGATTTCTTCCCTTTAACAGTTGATGTTGAAGAGAAGATGTATGCAGTTGGTCGTATTCCAGGATCATTCTTCCGTCGTGAAGGTCGTCCATCAGAGGATGCAATTCTTACCTGTCGTTTGATCGACCGTCCGCTACGCCCATCATTCGTAAAGGGACTTCGTAATGAAGTTCAGATCGTTGTGACTGTAATGGCACTCGATCCAGATCATATGTATGACGTTATTGCGATCAACGCAGCATCAATGTCTACACAACTTGCAGGTCTTCCATTCTCTGGTCCAATCGGCGGCGTTCGCGTTGCGCTGATTGATGGTCAGTGGGTTGCATTCCCTAACCACTCACAGGTTGCAAACGCAGTCTTTGACATGGTTGTTGCAGGTCGCGTAAATAAGGATGATGTTGCAATCATGATGGTTGAAGCAGAGGCCACAGAGCGCACAATTGAATTGATCAAGGGTGGCGCACCAACGCCTACTGAAGAGGTTGTTGCACAAGGACTTGATGCGGCTAAGCCATTCATCAAGATTCTCTGTGATGCACAAGCAAAGCTTGCAAAGGTTGCTGCAAAGCCAACTGCAGAGTTCCCAGTCTTCTTGGATTACCAAGATGATGTATTCGCAGCTGTTGAAAAGGCAGCTAAGGATGATCTTGCAAAGGCGCTAACAATCGTTGGTAAGCAAGAGCGCGAGACAAAGATCGATGAGATCTCTGATTCTGTGAAGGAATCAGTAGGCGCACAATTTGAAGGACGCGAAAAGGAAGTTCCTGCAGCGTTCCGTTCATTAACTAAGAAGCTTGTACGTCAGCGTGTATTGCGCGACAAGATCCGTATCGATGGTCGCGGCCTTCGCGATATTCGTGCGCTTTCTGCAGAGGTAGAAGTTATTCCTCGCGTACACGGTTCAGCAATCTTCGAGCGTGGAGAGACACAGATTCTTGGAATCACAACTCTCAACATGTTGAAGATGGAGCAGCAGCTCGATACTTTGAATCCAGAAAATCACAAGCGTTACATGCACAACTACAACTTCCCACCATATTCAACTGGTGAAGTAGGCCGTGTTGGTACACCAAAGCGCCGCGAAATCGGTCACGGTGCGCTTGCAGAACGTGCATTGATTCCAGTTCTACCAACTCGCGAAGAGTTCCCTTACGCAATCCGTCAGGTATCTGAAGCTCTTGGTTCAAATGGATCAACATCTATGGGTTCTGTTTGTGCGTCGACACTTGCACTGTTTAATGCAGGTGTTCCACTACGCGCTCCAGTTGCAGGTATTGCAATGGGTCTTATTTCAGATGATGTTGATGGCAAGGTTGAATACGTTGCTTTGACGGATATCTTGGGTGCAGAAGATGCATTCGGAGATATGGACTTCAAGGTTGCTGGAACTAAGGAGTTTGTTACAGCATTGCAGCTAG
>CAYNYE010000078.1:0-5262 GCA_964401345.1 uncultured Candidatus Planktophila sp. | reverse complement strand
AAAGTTGCGATCGCTTCATTTTCAGCGGTCATTAACTCAAAGGCTTTGCGCAGAATCTCTGAACGGTAACGAGGAGCGGTCTTTGCCCATGCCTTTGCAGCTGCATCAGCTGCAGCGATTGCGGCATCACATTGTGCATCTCCGGCAAGTGAAACTTCAGCGATTACTGAACCATCGCTAGGATCATGAACAGGTAACTTTCCAATTCCATCAACCCATTGGCCATCGATATACAACTGTGTACGCATGGGTGAAGCATACGCTTTAGGCAAAAAACAGTGAAGATAGTGCGGGCTGGGGTAGAGTGATGCTTATTAAGTTGCAGTTATTGCAATTAAAAGAGGAGTTTTAAGTGCCTAAGTCGTGGACCGATGATGCGCCTGCCCCAGAAGTTTTAAAGGATCATGCTCACCTTAAGGACTCATTCTTTTACACAATCAAACGTCGCCTCTTAGGTAACCCCCTCAATCGTCACTCTCTAGGACATCAAAGACTTAGTAAGCGTTACGCATTAGGAATTCTATCTTCAGACTGTATTTCATCATCAGCATATGGTTCAGAACAGATTTTGATCGCACTGCTTCCTGCATTTGGTTTAGCCGCTTTTGCTTTGCTCATGCCAATGACCGCGGTAGTTCTAACGATCTTGGTGATTATTACTTTGTCTTACCGCGATGTAATCAATGTATACACAAAGGTTGGTGGCGCTTACATTGTTTCGCGTGACAACTTTGGTCCTGTAGTTGCACAGGTTGCTGCAGTTGCATTGATGCTTGATTACATCGTGACTGTTGCAATTCAATCTGCTGCAGGTGTTGCCGCAATTATTTCTACCTTCCCATCGTTACATGATTACAAGATTCCGATGATTCTGGTTGTCATTGTTTTGCTTACCTACGGAAATCTTCGTGGTGTTAAAGAAGCAGGAAAAGCTTTCGCATTGCCAACGTACTTCTTCGTTGCCTGCATGTTTACAGTTTTCTCAGTTGGTCTGTATCGCCAATTCAACGGAACTTTGGTTCAGTTAAGCGTTGAGCAACCAGGTGCGATTGAAATCGGGCAAGAACAAGGTTTGTTGACCGTTGCAGCGATCTTCATCCTGCTTCGCGCTTTCGCAAACGGTGGTTCTTCACTGACTGGCCTAGAGGCGATTTCAGATGGTGTTGCGCTCTTCAAGACTCCAGAGCACATCAATGCCCGCAGAACTTTGTACATCATGAGTACTTTGCTTGGAACTCTAGTTCTTGGAGTTTCATGGTTTGCGCACAAGATCCATGCCGTTCCATACGAATCTGGAACACCAACCGTTATCTCTCAAATCGCAAAAACAATCATGGGCGATGGCGCAATTGGCCAGATCATGTTCGTGATGGTTCAGCTGGCAACAATGCTTATTCTTTTCGCGGGCGCAAATACCACATACAGCGCTTTCCCTATCTTGGTGAACTTTGTTGCCGCTGATGGTTACCTGCCACGCCAATTAACTAAACGCGGTCACCGTCTAGCTTTCTCAAACGGAATCTTGCTTCTATCTGGTGGCGGAATTTTCTTGGTACTAATTACTGCAGGGTCAGTAGAGCACTTGGTTGCCTTCTATGCGCTCGGAGTATTTACAGGCTTTACCTTGGCTGGTTTTGGAATGACCCGTCACGCGTTGCGCAATAAAACAGGACAGTGGAGAGCAAAGGTCTTTATCAACGGTCTTGCTGGATCTATCTCATTCATTGTTGTCATTATCTTCTCTGTCGTTAAGTTCACTCAGGGTGCTTGGTTAGTTCTCATCACCGCACCAATCATGGTTATTGCTTTCCTTCGTCTGCGTCGCCAATACACACGTGAGCAGGAAGCGTTAGCGGTTAAACAACATCAAGAGCGCGCAACTTCAATTGCTCGCCACGATGTAACAGTTCTTGTAGACAATGTCGATATCGCAACTGTTGGCGCGATTCGATATGCACGAAGCTTGAAGCCTCGTAACTTGGCTGCAGTTCACTTTGTTATTGATGATCGTCGTGCTGAAGAGATTCAAAAGGCATGGGCTGAATCAGATGCGCTCGATGATGTGACCCTTGAATTAATCGATTGTCCTGATCGTCGTCTTGCAAACGCTGCATTGGATTATTCAATTCGAATGACTGAAAAGCCTGATGTCGAATTAACATTGTTACTTCCACGTCGTGCGTATTCAGGTTTCTTGGGACGTTTGTTGCATGATCAAACCGCTGAAGAAATTGCAGCACCCATTTCTCAACTACCTCGTGTGGTTGCAACGATTGTTCCTTTCGATGTTGATCGCATCGCTTCTGGAAAATCCTCATTTACTGCACCAGCGACTCCTGCTCCAGTAGTTGCACCAAAGCCGGTACAAAAGCCGGTTCCAGTAAGTGTTGAACCAGTGAGCCACTACGCAGAGAATGTGACGCCAATCGGAAAGATTGAATGGCGCAAGCGCGCACAGGTTCAAGGTCGAGTTACCTCAATTAAGACTGCGCCACGAGGCTCTGCACCAACTCTAGAAGTAGAGATTTGGGATGAGACTGGCGGAGTTTCACTGCACTTCTTGGGTCGTCGCGAGATTGCAGGACTTGAAGTTGGCTCTCAGCTACGTGCAGAGGGCATGGTTGGTGAAGAAGAAGGATCTATGGTGATTCTTAATCCTTCTTACGAACTTCTTGTATAAAACTCTTAATTAGCTCAGCGCACTCATCTACTAAAACGCCTGCACGAACTTCGGTTCTAAAGGTGCTGCGTGGATCGCGCAGTAAATCCCACATAGAGCCAACTGCTCCAGCTTTCTCATCCCACGCACCAAATACAACTGTTTGTAAACGAGATTGCGCAATTGCACCTGCACACATTGCACACGGTTCAAGAGTTACAACCAATGTGTGATCGGTTAAGTGCCAATCATCTAGTTTTTCTGCGGCGCGACGAATCGCTACAACTTCAGCGTGTGCGGTTGGATCGTTGTTAAGTTCTCTTTCATTATGTCCCGTTGCAACTAACTCTCCTGATGCATTGAAGATTGCTGCACCTACAGGAATATCTCCGCTTGCAACCGCTTTGCGTGCCTGCTCTAAAGCCACACGCATCATTTCAATATCGTTCACAGATCCAAAAGCTCCGAAAACTCTTCGCCAAAACCAAGTCGAGCTGCGATTGCTTCTAGTTGCTCATCTGGGAACAACTCTTCATCATCACAAATTGCAGAGATTTCCATTTCATTTAAACCCAGATCGGTAAGAATTCCAAGATGCCCAACCGGTCCTGGCTCTTCATCCTCTTCGGGCATTGGAATATCTGCGATCTCTAATAACTCTTCGGCAACCGGATAATCTAACGCCGCAGTTACATCGCTTAAGAAAAGCGAAATGTGTGAACCTAGAACACGAATCAAAATGAAAAACTCTTCATCAATTGCAATCAGCGCAATAGATCCGCCATTGGTTTGTTGGGATTTAAGTCGTGTAATTATCTGAGCGATGTCATAGGGATCGGGCAATGTGGCCAAGGTCCAACGGCCATCCTCATGCCAGGCCGCTACCGCGAAATCCATTTCACTTGTGAGGTCGCGCACTTCGTCACGGATATCGTCGAATGATTCAATCTCTTCAACGAGCTCTTCTTCGAAATCGGACATGGGTCCATACTTTCACTCATTGGAAAGGATTGAAACCCCTGTAAGGTAACGCCTATGAAAGTACACGTTGCCAATCACCCTCTTATCAATCACAAATTGACGGTTTTGCGCGACGAACGCACCGATTCACCTACATTCCGACGCCTTGTCGAAGAGCTCGTGACGCTATTGGCGTACGAAGCCACACGCGATGTCAGAACTCACGAAGTTGAGATTAAGACACCTGTGACAAAGACCGTTGGATTGAAAATGGCTGAACCGCGTCCAGTCGTTGTTCCAATTTTGCGCGCAGGTCTTGGAATGCTCGAAGGAATGAGCAAGTTGGTTCCAACCGCCGAAGTTGGTTTCCTCGGAATGGTTCGCGATGAAAAAACTTTAGAAGCAAGCACATATGCAAATCGTCTGCCAGATGATCTATCTGGTCGCCAGGTTTTCGTTCTAGATCCAATGCTTGCAACTGGTGGAACTTTGATCATGGCTTTCCATTACTTAATCGATCTAGGTGCAACAGATATCACCGCAATTTGTATCTTGTCTGCTCCTGAAGGAATCGCTGCAGTTGAGAAAGAGTTTGCAAATAGCAAGGTGCCAATCACAATCGTGACTGGTGCACTTGATGAGAAGTTAAATGAACATGGGTACATCGTTCCTGGTCTTGGAGATGCTGGCGATCGTCTTTACGGAGTCGTGTAAATGGCATCAACATCCCCTGGATACGGAATCACAATCCGTGTCGAAGGCTCCCCTGAATCTCATCCGGTAGCGCTTGCAACAACTGTAATTACAGGTGCAGGCGCAACTATTACAGCGCTGGACGTTGTTGAATCACTGTTGGAAAAAGTTGTAATCGATATTACTTGCGACACCATTGATTCAGATCACGCTGATCAGATCACCGTTGCAATCTCTGCACACCCTGAATTAACTGTTCGTAAAGTTAGTGATCGAACATTCTTGCTTCACCTTGGTGGAAAGATTGAAATCTCATCAAAGGTTCCACTGAAGACTCGTGATGATTTATCTCGTGCCTACACACCTGGTGTTGCTCGTATTTGTCAGGCGATTGCCGCAGACCCATCAGATGCTCGTCGCTTAACAATTAAGCGCAATACCGTCGCCGTCGTGACTGATGGATCAGCTGTTTTAGGCCTAGGAAACATAGGGCCAGCCGCTGCGCTTCCAGTTATGGAAGGTAAGGCGGCGCTGTTCAAGCGCTTTGCAGATGTTGATGCTTGGCCAGTTTGTCTTGATACTCAAGATGTAGATGAAATTGTTCGCACTGTTCAGTTGATCGCACCTGTATACGGTGGAATCAACCTTGAAGATATTTCCGCACCACGATGCTTTGAAGTTGAGCGCCGCTTGCGTGAACTCTTGGATATCCCTGTTTTCCACGATGACCAACACGGAACAGCAATTGTTGTTCTAGCCGCTCTTCGTAATGCACTTCGCTTAGTTAAGAAGGATCTTAAAGATACAAAGATTGTTCTTAGTGGCGCTGGTGCAGCAGGTACGGCTATTGCACGTTTGTTAGTTCGAAGCGGTGCGGTCAACATTATTGGTTTTGATAAGGATGGCGTTATCTGTAAATCAACACCAAACCTTGGCGATGAGATGCGCAC